>CALRYR010000131.1:0-9168 GCA_943372425.1 Variovorax sp. YR752
GGGGAGCTGTCGAAGCTCTTGGCAGCTTCGACGGAGGGGAACTTGAGGATCACCAGACGCTGCGGCGCCCAGTCGCCTTCCAGCACCTCGACCTTGCCGCCGCGCACGCACACCTCGGCGCCATGCGCCTGCATGGCCGCGGTCGACCATTTCTTGTATTCCTCGTACTGCGTCGGGTTGGTCACTTCGACGTTGGCGATGATGTAGGCACTGGTCATGGAACGGTCCTCAATCTCTTTTCAGGTAGTGGCCGAGCAGTTTCCCGGCGAACTGCGGCAAGCAGTCGATGTCGCGCTGGATCACTGCGGCAACGATGGCCATGTCCAGCGCTTGGTATTCGTGGACCGCAATGTTACGGAACCCCACCATCCGTTCGAGCGAGTGCGCCATGTCGGCCTCGATGATCGCCCGTTGGCGCAGCGTGGCAAATACCTCGCGCGCACTCGCCGGCAGGCCCCAGCCCTCGAAGGCGATCACCATGTTGCCCATGTCGATCGCCAGTTCACAGGCCCGCTGGATGTTCAGTATGGCCGCATCCTGGCGCGTGAAGTCGGTCAGGAAGTGGGAGGCATTGGCATGTTCCTCGCGGGCGCGCTGCACGCAGCGCTCCAGCCGCGCACTTTTCTGCGCCAGGCCATCCCGCAACGCCAAAGTCTGGGTCAATGGTCGCCTCCCATCGAGAGCCGATCGGCCAGTTGCCGCATCATTGGTTGGCGCCAGGCCTGGATGTTCTGGTATTCGCTGAAGACGAAGGCGCAGTAATCCGCGGTCTCCGCCGGGTCGACGCTGAACAGCAACGTACCGGTGGACAGCACCTGGGCCTGCATGACCGTCGAGAGGTGCCGGAAATCGAGCAGATCGACGTCGCGGCCGAACCGCCGCGCCAATTGTTCGCCGGCTTCCCATCGCTGCATGGCCGTGAGCGTCTCGACCGTGTCCACGGCGATGTCCAGATCGCTGCCTGCCTGAAAGCGGCCCCGAGCCGCACTCCCGAAGAGCCAAGCGGCGCGCGCCAATGGCAGCACCTCGCGCACGGCGTGCACGATCGCTTCGTGGCTGGGCGGCTGGACGCTGTTCACGCTTGGAAGATGTCCTCGAGGAATGCGTTCTGCTTGGTGACGCGGTCGAGCGCGACGAGCGTCTCGAGCAGCGCCTTCATGTGCTTGAGCGGCACGGCGTTGGGGCCGTCGCTCAGCGCCTTCGACGGATCGGGGTGCGTTTCCATGAAGAGGCCTGCCACGCCGACCGCGACGGCGGCGCGCGACAGCACCGGCACCATCTCGCGCTGGCCGCCGGAGCTCGTGCCCTGGCCGCCCGGCAGCTGCACGGAGTGCGTGGCGTCGAACACCACCGGCGCCTTCGTCTCGCGCATGATCGCCAGCGAGCGCATGTCGGAGACGAGGTTGTTGTAGCCGAAGCTCGCACCGCGCTCGCAGGCCATGAAGCTGTCCTCATCGAGGCCGACTTCCTTGGCGGCCGCACGCGCCTTGTCGATCACGTTCTTCATGTCGTGCGGCGCCAGGAACTGGCCCTTCTTGATGTTCACCGGCTTGCCCGACTGCGCCACGGCGCGGATGAAGTCGGTCTGGCGGCACAGGAAGGCGGGCGTCTGAAGCACGTCGACCACCTTGGCGGCCTCCGTGATGTCTTCGTTCGTGTGGACGTCGGTCAGCACCGGCAGGCCGAGCTCGCGCTTGACCTTCGCCAGGATCTCCAGGCCCTTCTCGCGGCCTGGGCCGCGGAAGGTGGTACCCGAGGAGCGGTTGGCCTTGTCGAAGCTGCTCTTGAAGATGAACGGGATGCCCAGCGCCGAGGTGATTTCCTTGAGCGTGCCGGCCGTGTCCATCTGCAGCTGTTCCGACTCGATCACGCAGGGGCCGGCGATGAGGAAGAAGGGCTGGTCGAGACCGATGTCGAATCCGCAGAGTTTCATGCAACGACCTTCAGTGCTTTCTTGTCGGCGCCCTGGTGGTCCAGCGCCGCCTTGATGAATGCGTTGAACAACGGATGACCACTCCAAGGCGTGGACTTGAATTCCGGGTGGAACTGCACGCCCATGAACCACGGGTGCACGTCCTGCGGCAGCTCCACGATTTCGGTGAGGTGCTCGCGCTGCGTCAGCGCCGAGATCACCAGGCCAGCGCGGCGCAGCTCGTCGAGGTAGTTGACGTTGGCTTCGTAGCGGTGGCGGTGGCGCTCGGTCACCACGTCGCCGTAGATGCTGTGCGCCAGCGTGCCCGGGGCCACGTCGGAGCTCTGCGCGCCCAGTCGCATGGTGCCGCCCAGGTCGGACTTCTCGTCGCGCGTCTTGATGCTGCCGTCGGCGTCCTTCCACTCGGTGATCAATGCGATCACGGGGGTCGGCGTGGCGGGGTCGAACTCGGTGCTGTTGGCGTTCTTCAGGCCGGCGACGTTGCGCGCGTACTCGATGGTCGCGACCTGCATGCCCAGGCAGATGCCCAGGTAGGGCACCAGCGTCTCGCGGGCGAACTTGGCCGCAGAGATCTTGCCCTCCACGCCGCGCTGGCCGAAGCCGCCGGGCACCAGCACGCCGTCGTACTTCGACAGGCGCGAGACGTCCTGCGGCGTGATGGTCTCGGAATCGATGTAGTCGATCTTCACGCGGGCATGGTTCTTCATGCCGGCATGGCGCAGCGCTTCGTTGAGCGACTTGTAGCTGTCCGACAGGTCGACGTACTTGCCGACCATGGCGATGTTCACCTCGCGCTGCGGGTGCTCGACTTCGTACACCAGGTCGTCCCAGCGCTGCAGCTTGGCCGGCGGGGTGTTGATGCGCAGCTTGTCGCAGATCAGGCCATCGAGGCCCTGCTCGTGCAGCATGCGCGGCACCTTGTAGATGGTGTCGACATCCCACATCGAGATCACGCCCCATTCGGGCACGTTCGAGAACAGCGAGATCTTGGCGCGCTCGTCGTCAGGGATGGGGCGGTCGGCCCGGCAGAGCAGCACGTCGGCCTGGATGCCGATGGCGCGCAGTTCCTTGGCCGTGTGCTGGGTCGGCTTGGTCTTGAGCTCGCCGGCCGCGGCGATCCAAGGGACGTACGACAGGTGCACGAAGGCCGAGTTGTTGGGGCCGTTGCGCAGGCTCATCTGGCGCACCGCTTCGAGGAAGGGCAGCGACTCGATGTCGCCGACCGTGCCGCCGATTTCGACGATGGCCACGTCCACCTCGTGCGCCGTGCCGATGCCGGCGCCGCGCTTGATGTATTCCTGGATCTCGTTGGTGATGTGCGGGATCACCTGCACCGTCTTGCCGAGGTAGTCGCCGCGGCGCTCCTTCTCCAGGACCGACTTGTAGATCTGGCCGGTCGTGAAGTTGTTGGCCTTGCGCATCCGGGTGTTGATGAAGCGCTCGTAGTGGCCGAGGTCGAGGTCGGTCTCGGCGCCGTCGTCGGTGACGAACACCTCGCCGTGCTGGAACGGCGACATCGTGCCGGGATCGACGTTGATGTACGGATCCAGCTTGATGAGGGTGACTTTGAGGCCGCGCGATTCGAGGATGGCGGCGAGCGAGGCGGAGGCGATTCCCTTGCCCAGGGAAGACACCACACCGCCGGTGACGAAGACGAATTTGGTCATGCCATTTCCAGACTTTCAAGTCCGGTCAGTGGGAAATGAGGATTATAGGTGGCGCAAGACCCCCGTTCCGCGGCGGGGGCATCCCTGAACGTGCCCGGTGCGTGGCCTGAGCAACAATACCCGCATGCAAGATCTCGCTGGCAAACACATCGTTCTGGGCCTCACCGGCGGCGTCGCCTGCTACAAGTCGGCCGAGCTGTGCCGGCTCTTCGTCAAGGCCGGCGCGACGGTGCAGGTGGTCATGACCGAAGCGGCGACGCAGTTCATGACGCCGGTCACCATGCAGGCGCTCTCCGGCCGGCGCGTCTACACCTCGCAGTGGGACCCGCGCGAGGACAACAACATGCCGCACATCAACCTCAGCCGCGAGGCCGACGCGATCGTGCTGGCGCCGTGCAGCGCCGACTTCATCGCGCGGCTGGCCGAGGGTCGCAGCGACGAGCTGCTGAGCCTGATGTGCCTGGCCCGGCCGATGGACCGCGTGCCGTTGCTGATCGCCCCGGCCATGAACCGCGAGATGTGGGCCCACCCCGCGACCCAGCGCAACCTGCAGCGGGTGGCGGCCGATGGCGCCACGATGCTGGGCGTGGGCAGTGGTTGGCAGGCCTGCGGCGAGACCGGCGACGGGCGCATGCTCGAACCGGCGCAGCTGCTCGAGGACATCACCGCCTTCTTCCAGCCCAAGCTGCTGGCGGGTCGCCAGGTGCTGGTCACGGCCGGCCCGACCTTCGAGGCGCTGGACCCGATCCGTGGCATCACCAACCATTCGTCCGGCAAGATGGGCTTTTCCATCGCCCGTGCAGCGCGCGAAGCCGGCGCCGAGGTCACGCTGATCGCCGGCCCGGTGCACCTGGCCACGCCGCGCGGCGTGCGCCGCATCGACGTGCTGTCCGCGCTGGAGATGCGCGATGCGGCCGAACGCGAGGCCCGCACGGCGTCGGTCTTCGTCGCTACGGCGGCGGTGGCCGACTGGCGACCGGCCTCGCACAGCGACCAGAAGATCAAGAAGGACGGCAGCGGCCAGCCGCCAGTGCTGCACTTCGTCGAGAACCCGGACATCCTCGCGACGATCGCGCAGAGCGCGCGCGGGCGCAGCGGCGAGCTGTTCTGCGTCGGCTTCGCTGCCGAGAGCGAGAACTTGGCTGAGCACGCCAAGGCCAAGCGCCAGCGCAAGGGCATCCCGCTGCTGGTGGGCAACATCGGCCCGCTGACCTTCGGGCAGGACGACAACAGCCTGTTGCTGGTCGACAGCGACGGCGTGCGCGAACTGCCGCGTGCGCCCAAGCTGCAATTGGCGCGCGAGCTGGTCGCCGAGATCGCCGTGCGCCTGCCGGCCGGTCGACCGACCATGACCACGAGGACCGCATGAACCAGCACGACGCGCAGTGGAACACCCCGCCCGACGGCGACTTCGCGCGACTTGTCGAGCAGCTGTCCGCCCGGTCGGCCGTGGTGCGACAGAACGCCGACGCCGATGGCGACCATGCCCTGGACGTGGGCATGGCGCCGACCCGCGAGCCGCGACAGGGCGTACCACCGCAACCCGGCGCAGTGCAGGAGCGCCCGACCGCAGCTCGCTGGCTCGCCGATCAACTCCGCCGACGCCTGCTGCCGCCGGGCACCCCGACCTGGCGCGCCTGGCTGGAAGACATGGCCCGCGAGGCCGCCGAGAAACAACGAAAGCAAGGCAAGTGAATCTGTGAAAGTCGACGTCCGCATCCTCGATCCGCGCATGGCGGACCAACTCCCCGCCTACGCCACGCCCGGCAGCGCCGGCCTCGACCTGCGCGCCTGCCTCGACGCGCCGGTCATACTCGAACCCAACGCCTGGCAACTGGTGGGCACAGGCATCGCCATCCACCTGGCCGACCCGGGCTATGCGGCGCTGATCCTGCCGCGCTCGGGACTCGGCCACAAGCATGGCATCGTGCTGGGCAACCTGGTGGGGCTGATCGACAGCGACTACCAGGGCGAACTGAAGGTCAGTGCCTGGAACCGCAGCGACACCGCCTTCGTGCTGCAGCCGATGGAGCGGCTGGCGCAACTGGTGATCGTGCCGGTGGTGCAGGCGCAGTTCAACGTGGTGGCCGAGTTCCCGCCGAGCGAGCGTGGCGAGAGCGGCTACGGCTCCACCGGCCGCAGCTGAGCACTGTAGGCGGTGGGTGCCTGCCACGGCGCTTATGTGTCCGACGTGCAAAGTTCGGAACTCCTGTCGTAGCGCCTTCGTCCTAAGAGCGATGAATGGCACTTTCCTGTGCAGTCATCGCATGGCGCTTCGGCGCGTTAAGGGAAAGTGGGAGCTTTTCCCCTCAACAGGCTCCGTGGAGTACAGACACATGAAGAAACAACTTCGCATCCTTTCGCTCACAGCCGGCGTGCTCGCCCTGGCAACGCTGACTGCCTGCGTGGCCCCCCAGCCGGTCTACGAGACGGCCCGCTATCCCTACCACCCGCATGCGCAGCCGGCCTATGCGGCGCCGCAGGGTCCGTATGTCGAATACGGCCAGATCGCGAACATCGAAGTGATCCGCAGCGAAACCCGTGGCGCGGCGCCCGGCGGTGGCGGTGCGGTCGCTGGGGGCGTGATCGGTGGCGTGCTGGGCAACCAGATCGGCCACGGCGGCGGTCGCGCCGCAGCGACCGCGCTGGGCATCGTCGGTGGCGCGCTGCTCGGCAACAACATCGAGGCCAACAACAACGCACCGCGTGCCTACGAGAGCTACCGCATCTCGGTGCAGACCGAACGTGGTTACCGTGCCTTCGACGTGCCGACCCCGGGTGACTTGCGCATCGGAGACCGCGTGGTCATCAACAACGGCCAGATTTCAAGGTATTGACCGTCCCCTGAAGCCCCGCGATGCGGGGCTTTTTGTTCTGGGGGTGCGTCTTCAGTGCAGCGTGTCGCTGCCCGGCGTGGCGGACGCCAGCTTGAAGAAGCCGGTGCCGCAGGAGCCGCGGCCGATCTCTTCCTCGGTCGCTTCGCGCACGGAACGCACGGTCATGTCCAGGCGCAGCGCGATGCCGGCGAGCGGGTGGTTGCCGTCGAGCACGAGGTGGTCGGGATAGATCTCGGCCACGGTGTAGATCACGTCCTTGGGCATGTCGGGGTTCACGCCATCGGGCAGCGCGGCGCCGTCGAAGGTCATGCCTTCCTCGGTGCCTTCCGGGAACAGCGTGCGCGGTTCGAGGAAGAGCAACTGGTCGTTGAAGTCGCCGAAGGCCTGCTCGGGCTCGAGCTGCACCTGCACGCGTGCGCCAGGTTCGTGGCCCTGCAGCACGGCTTCGATCGCATCGAAGAGGTCATCGCCACCGACGAGGAACTCGACCGGGTCATCCAGCACGTCGAGCACGTCGCCGAGGGTGTCCTTGAGCGTCCAGGTCAGGCCGACCACGCATTGTTCAGAAATTTCCATTGCAGAATTCTCCCATGGACATTCATTCCCCTCTGACGCTGCTGGGCGGACTCACGGCGGCGCAATTCATGCGGCGCCATTGGCAGAAGAAGCCGCTGCTGGTACGCCAGGCCGTGCCGGACATGGTGCCGCCGCTGCCGCGCGGCGCGCTGTTCGACCTCGCTGCGCAGGAGGATGTCGAATCCCGCCTGATCCGGCAGATGCCGAAGGGCTGGGCACTGAAGCACGGCCCCTTCGCGCGGCGCGCGTTGCCGTCGCTGCAGCAGCCCGGCTGGACGCTGCTGGTGCAGGGCGTCGACCTGCATCATGCGGGCGCCCATTCGTTGATGCGCGAATTCCGCTTCCTGCCCGACGCACGCCTGGACGACCTGATGATCAGCTACGCCAGCGACACCGGTGGCGTCGGCCCGCACTTCGACAGCTACGACGTTTTCCTGCTGCAGGCGAGCGGGCGCCGCCGCTGGTCGATCGGCCGGCAGCGCGACCTGCGGCTGCAGCCCGACGTGCCGCTGAAGGTGCTCGCGCAATTCGAGCCCGAGGAAAGCTTCGTGCTCGAGCCGGGCGACATGCTCTACCTGCCGCCGCGCTCGGCGCACGATGGCGTCGCGGTCGGCGGCGACTGCATGACCTGCTCCATCGGCCTGCGCTCGCCGGCTGCCGCGCCAATGGGCGCCGACCTGCTGGCGCGCATGGCCGAGGCGCAGGCCGATGCGCTGCAGGACGCCACGGGCCGGCCGCCGGTGCACTATCGCGACCCAGGCCAGGCGGCGGTCGAACATCCGGCTGCCATGCCGGGCGCGCTGCAGGTCTTTGCACGGCAGGCCGTCGAGGCCGCGCTGCTCGACCCCGACGCGATCGACCGCGCACTGGGCGAATCGATGACCGAGCCCAAGTCCAACGTGTGGTTCGACGGGGGCGAGGCGCCCGACGTATTGAACGGCGTGCGGCTCGACCGCCGCACCCGCATGCTCTACGACACGCGCCATCTCTACATCAACGGCGAGAGCTTCCGTGCCGGCGGCCGCGACGCCACGCTGATGCGTCGCCTGGCCGACCATCGCGCACTCGACGCGCGCGATCTGGCGCGTGCGAGCGACGACGCGATCGCCTTGCTCAGCGACTGGTGCGAAGCCGGGTGGGCCCATGCCGACTGACACGCCGCCCGTCGAAGTGCCCGCCTTGCCCGAAGGCCCCTTCGATGGCCGCGTGGCCTTCGATGCACTGCTGCGACATGCCTTCGACGCGGCAGCGCAGCAGGGCTGGCGCGAGATCGTCTTCAGCGACCCCGGCTTCGCCGACTGGCCGCTGGGCGAGCGCAGCAGCATCGCCGCGCTGCAGGCCTGGGCGGCCAGTGGCCGAAGCCTGCTGCTGCTGGCCGAGAACTTCCAGGTCTTCGATCGCTCGCATGCGCGCTTCGTCGAATGGCGTCGGCTCTGGAGCCACGTGGTCGATGCGCGCGCCTGCAGCGGTGCGGGCGCACCGCCGGTCCCGAGCCTGATCCTCACGCCGACCTGGTCGCTGCACCGCATCGACCCCGAGCGCAGCCGCGGTGTGTGCAGCCATCAGGCCAACAGCCGACGCGCCTTGCGCGAGCGTATCGACGAATGCCTGCGCCATGCGCGCCCGGCCTTTCCGGCGACGACACTGGGCCTGTAAGAGGACGCCGCGCTCACGTTTGGATGCAGGAATGCGGTCCTAGAATTTTTGTTCATGCATTCATTCAAGGAGACGCCATGAACAAATCCGTCCTGCTCGCCGCTGTCATTGCCGCTGCTGCCCTGTCTGCCTGCGGCAAGAAGGAGGAGCCGGCACCGGCCGTCGTGACCCCGCCACCGGCAGCGGTGTCACCGGCACCTGCAGCGCCGGCCGAAGTGCCTGCTGCGTCGCCGATGGCGCCCGCTTCGTCCGACCCGGCGGCTGCCCCTTCGTCGTCGTCCTCGTCGGCGCTCGACGCGGCCAATTCCGAGGCTGCGCGCAACGCCGCATCGGCCCCGAAGTAAGTCGGCTGACAGGCGCACAAGTCAAAAAGCCCGCCCGGTGCAAACCGGACGGGCTTTTTACATGGCGCAGGCGCCGGGGTCCCTCGCTCAGGATGGGTCCTTGCCGCGCGTGCGGCCGACACCGCTGAAGATGCCGATGCCCAGCAGCACGAGCG
>CALRYR010000132.1:0-9159 GCA_943372425.1 Variovorax sp. YR752
GGCACAGAAGGCTTGCGGCCGTCGAGCGCCAGCGTCGCGCCGTCGGCGATGCCGCGTTCGATGAGGCTGTTGACCCGTTCGTGCGCCGCGCAGGAAACCAGCGGCCCCACGTCCACGCCCTTCTCCGTGCCCGCGCCGATCTTCAGCGTCTTGGCCTTCGCAACCAGCTCGGGCACCCACTTCTGCGCATCGCCCACCAGCACGGCGACGGACACCGCCATGCAGCGTTGGCCCGCCGCGCCGAATCCTGCCCCGGCCAACGCGTTGAGCGTCTGCTCCTTGTTGGCGTCGGGCATGACGATGGCGTGGTTCTTCGCGCCCATCATGCATTGCACGCGCTTGCCGGTCGGGATCGCGCGGTTGTAGACGTGCGTGCCGACCTTGGTCGAACCGACGAAGCTGATCGCCTTGATGTCCTTGTGGTCGCAGATGGCGTTGACCACCGCCTCGCCGCCGTGGATGACGTTGAGCACGCCGGCCGGGATGCCCGCCTGCAGCGCGAGTTCGCACAGCCGCATGGTGACCATCGGGTCCTGCTCCGACGGCTTCAGCACGAAGGTGTTGCCGGTGACGATCGCCATCGGGAACATCCACAGCGGAATCATCGCGGGGAAGTTGAAGGGCGTGATGCCGGCGCACACGCCCAGCGGCTGCAGCAGCGTGTACGTGTCGACGCCGTTGGCCACGTTGTTGGCCATTTCGCCCAGTTGCAGGTTGCCGATGGCGGATGCGTGCTCGACCACTTCGAGGCCGCGGAACACATCGCCCTCGGCGTCCGGCAGCGTCTTGCCCTGCTCGGCCGTGAGGATGGCGGCCAGCTCGCCCATGTTCTCGCGGATGAGCTGCTGGTACTTCAGGAAGATGCGGGCGCGCGCGCCGATCGGGGTCTTCTTCCAGGTCTTGAAGGCGTCCTTGGCCGAAGCGACCGCGGCGTCGACTTCGGCGGGCGTGGCGAAGGGCACGCGGGCCAGCACTTCCTGCGTGGCGGGGTTGACGACATCGCGCCATTCGGTGGTCTTCGACTCGACGAACTCGCCGCCGATGAGCAGCTTGACGGTGGCGACCTGGGTGGTCGGCTTGACTTTGGCGTCCATGGATTTGTCTCCTTGTAGATCTGGGGCCGGATGGCGGCGAACGAACGATGCTAGCTTTGCAGATTTGCCATAGCAATAGACAAATACGCACCCACGATCTGCATAATCGCAACGCATGGACTGGGACAACCTGCGCTTCTTCCTCGAGCTCGCGCGCTCCGGCACGCTGCAGAGCGCGGCGCGCCGGCTCGCGGTCGACCACACCACGGTGGCGCGGCGCATCCAGGCGCTGGAGAAGCAGGTCGGCTCGCCCCTCTTCTCGCGCGAGGCCGGTGGCCATCGGCTGACCGAAGCTGGCCGCCGGCTGCAGCCACAGGTCGAGGCGATGGAGAACGCCTTCCGCAGCGTGGAGAGCGCGGCGCCCGCGTCGCAGGAAGGCCTGTCGGGCGTCGTGCGCATCGGCGCGACCGAGGGCTTCGGCACCATCGTGCTGGCGCCGCAGCTCGCGCTGTTCGCCGGCCGGCACCCGAAGCTGGTGATCGACCTGCTCGCCATGCCGCGCCTGGTGCACCTGTCGCGGCGCGAGGCCGACATCGTGATCTCGCTGGAACGCCCCGCGCGCGGCCCGGTGGTGGTGACCAAACTGACCGACTACACGCTGCGGCTGTACGCGTCGAAGGCCTACCTCGCGCAGCACAGCGCCATCCGGACGCGCGACGACCTGCGCGGCCACACCTTCATCAGCTATGTCGACGACCTGCTCTTCAGCAAGGAGCTGCAGTACCTCGACGAACTGCACAAGCCCGACACCTTCGCGCTGCGCAGCACCAGCATCCTGGCGCAGCACGCGGCGGTGGCGGCGGGTGCCGGCATCGCGGTGCTGCCGGCTTTCATCGCCGAGCGGGACACGTCGCTCAAGGCGGTGCTGCCGAAGCAGGCACATTTCACGCGGACCTTCTGGATGTCGATGCCGGCGGAGACCAAGCACCTCGGGCGCCTGCAGGCGGTGTGGAGCTTCATTCGGGAGACGGTGGTGGCGCAGCGCGGCGTGCTCCAGCTCGCAACCTGACCGGTCCGAGGCCGGCGCCTCACACGTCGTTCAGGCGGAGCGCAGCGGTGACGAGGTCGGCCAGGAAAGCACCGTGGGGTGACAGCGAGGCGTCCCGGCGCTTGACCAGAAAGAGCTCTCGCTGGATCGCTGGTGCCGTGATCGGAAGGGCCCGCAAACCGATGGCTCTTGCGTCGAAGATCGATGGCAGCACGGCGGTGAACCCCCAGTGCTGCACGAGGCCGAGCAGCGTCGACAGCTGGTCCACCTCCATGTGCCAGGGGCTCGGCAATGAACGCCCGGCCAGTTCGTCGTCGACCTGCAGCCGGGTGGAACTGAGCCTGTTCAAGCTGACAACCTGGAGGCCCGGCAGGTCCGTCCAGGCGATCGATTTGCGCCCTCTGAGTGCAGGGTGCGCAGCACGCGCGATCAGGTGGAAACCGTAGGGGGCAATGGGCTTGGCCTCGAGCGCTGGACCGAAGGACATGTGGGTCGAAATGCCGAACTCGGCCACGCGCTCCTCGACCAGTGCCGCGATCGATGACGCGATGCCATCCCGGATCGACAGGAACACCTTCGGGTACCGGATGGAAAAGTCCCGCAGGACCTGCGGCAACCTTGAATAAGCCACTGTGGCTACGGTCGCGATCACCAGGGCGCCCTCTTCTCCCCGGGCAACGCGCGCAGCTTCGGTCAGGCCACTGTCGAGATCGCTGAGCAGCGGCACCACACGCTCGTAGAGCGCCACGCCGGCAGGCGTGAGCAGCACCTTGCGCGTCGTGCGGTCGAACACCTTGCCGCCAATGGCTCGCTCCAGGTTCTGTATACGCCGGCTGAGTGCGGACGGCGTGATGCTGAGCTGTTCTGCCGCATCTGTGTATTGCCCGAGCCGGACCAGGCTGCAGAAGCCGCGAAGGTCATCGACGCTGTATTGGATGCGCATAGTTCAACAATCGATGCGAATTATGCGTTTGACTCTATCAGGGGCCACTCCTAACCTCGGCGGCCACTGACAAACGCTCATGACGACCCCAGCAATCAACCTCAAAGCCATCAGCAGCCTTTTCGTCGGCGGCAAGACGGCGGTGCTGTCCGACCTGCCCGTGGAATACCGCAGCATGGTCCTCAACGGCGCGCCTCGAGAAGTCAACCCCAACGGCCACCATGTGTACGGGCAGATGTATGCCCAGCACTTCCAGCTCGCGTCGCCCCGGCATCCGCTGCCCGTCCTGCTGTGGCACGGCGGCGGCATGACGGGCGCAACCTGGGAGACGACGCCCGACGGTCGCCCGGGCTGGCTGTGGCGCTTCCTCGAAGCGGGCTACGACGTGTTCTGCTGCGATGCCGTCGAGCGCGGGCGCGCGTCCTTCGCGATGTCACCGCACATCTACCGCGAGCCGCCTGTCTTTCGGACGGCCGAGGAGGGATGGAAGACTTTCAGGCTCGGCCGGGACTACACAGGCAACCCGGCCGACCGCCACGTGTTTCCTGGGCAGCGCTTCCCTGTCGACTGCTTCGACGAATTCGCCAAGCAATGGGTCCCGCGATGGCCGGCCCACGAGGACATGATCCTTGAAGCCTATGAGGCACTGGTGGAGCGCGTTGGGGAATGCATCGTTGTCGCACACAGCCAAGGTGCTGGCTTCGCCGTCGAGATCGCGCGGCGGCGTCCCAACCTCGTGCAGCGCGTGGTGGCCGTCGAGCCCGGCGGCATGCCTGACGCACTGCCCGCAACGGGTCTTCCTCCGCATCTCGTTGTCTGGGGTGATCACATCGAAGCCTCAGGCAGCCATTGGATGGGCTATCGCAAGCAGGCCGACGCGTACTTCGCCGCCGTGTCCGGAACCTCGGACATCACCACGCTCGATCTTCCCGCCAAGGGCGTGCTCGGCAACTCCCATTTCCCAATGATGGACAGCAACAGCGACGAGGTCTTCCGGGACATCGCCGCCTGGCTCGATCGCTGACATCCTCACCAAGAAAGAGACACCATGAAGATCATTTCCCGTCTTGCAGGCGTTGCCGCCCTTTGCGCTGTGTTCGCGGGCGCGTCCACCACTGCCCTTGCCCAGTACCCGGAGCGCCCGGTGAAGCTGATCGTGCCGTACGCGGCAGGCGGCACGGTCGACGTGTTCGCGCGCCTTATTGCGCCAGACCTGGAAGCAAAGATCGGCAAGCCGATCGTCATCGAGAACATCCAGGGCGCAGGCGGCGCGGTCGGCGTGGCGCGCGCCGTGCGCGCATCGAATGACGGGTACACGATTCTCATGGGGATCGTCTCGGACGTCGTCCTTGCTCCGCTGACGGAAAGCAGCGCCGGCTACACGTACAAGGATCTGGAGCCCATCGGCCCACTCGGAACCAGTGGCCTCGGCATCGTCGCCAATCCAGCGCTGAAGATCCACAACCTGTCGGAGTTGATCGCGTACGCGAAGAAGAACCCGGGCAAGGTGAGCTACGGCGCCACAGGTGCGGGCTCGCTGCCTGCGCTCGCGATGGAGGACTTCAAGCGCCGCGCGAAGGTCGACCTGAACTTTATCCCCTATGCGAGCGCTTCGAAGATCGCAGTGGACGTCATGGGGGGCCACCTCGACATCGGCGTCTCCGGCCTGCCTGCGCTGCTGGAGCACATCAAGGGCGGCAAGCTCGCTGGCGTCGGCGTGCTGAGCAAAGAGCGTGACCTGGGCAACAAGGACTTGCCCTCTGCCGGAGAAACACCCGAACTGAAGGGCGCGGACTTCTTCTTCTGGACGGGTCTCTTTGCGCCGAAGGGGACGGCCGCGCCGATCGTCAACAAGCTCAACGCCGCCTTCGCCGAGGTGCTGAAGGAACAGAAGGTCAGGTCACGCTTCGCGGACCTGGGCGTGAAGATTTCTGAACCGGTGACGCCGCAGGCGTTCGGCGCCTTCGTCGCGCAGAGCAACGCGCAGTACGAACAGCTCGTCAAACAGAGCAACCCGCCCAAGAACTAGCCTGCCGACAGGTCGAGGTCAGACCTTGCCGCAGGCGGCGCGCACGATGCGCTGGGTCGGGTTCGGCGCCATGTCCTTGAACAGCATCGGCTTCGGGTCGCTGCGGTAGTCGGTGCGTGTATGTGCTTCACCGCGCCAGAGCGGCTCGTTGTGGAAGCTTGCCTGCCGGTAGTGGGCGCGGCGCGTGCGGCAGTCGAAGACCACCTCCGAATGGTACGAGCGGTAGCCGACGCCCTCCCAGTTGCGGCGCGGGGTCGCGCGGCTCACGCGCACGCTCATGACCCGTGCCGCGTCTTCGCGGTAGACGGCCACCGGGTCGACCTGCACCGTGTCGACGTTCGGGTCGTTGGGATTGCCGGCCACCGTGAACCAGTTGCTCTGCGCCTGAACCGTAGCCGCGCAGACCAGCACGAACGCGCCGATCCACTTCAGTTTCACACCGGCTGCTTGGCGCGGTGATTTGGAGAAGCGTCGCATGTGCATCGCGCCGTCAGGGCCACTGCGCCGGATGGCTGCCCGGCGGCATCGAGGGTCGGCGCCATGCGGCCGGCGTGCGGGCGAGCTGCGCGCTGTGGCGCAGCGCCTGCAACTCGCCGAAGCCGGAGGCGCTGGTCTCGATGAAGGGCGCGAGTTCGGCGATGCCGGGCTTGAGCACGTCGAGCCCGCCGGGCACGCGGCCCAGGCTGCGCAGCCACTGACCGGTCTGCGCCAGCGACACCTGCACGTGCCAGCTCCCGCCCTCGCGTTGCTGGCGCCGCAGCGCGGCGGCAGCGCCAAAGGCGATCAGGTAGCCGGTGGCCTCGTCGAGGATCTGCATGGGCATCGGCCGCGGCTGGCCGTCGCCCTTCGCTTCGCCCTCGGCATGGTTGAAGCCCATGGCCGTCTGCACCAGCGAATCGAAACCGCGCCGCGATGCCCACGGGCCTTGCGTGCCGTAGGCGGTCAGGGACACGCAGACGATGCCAGGCCGCAGGCGGGCCAGCGCCTCGGAGCCGAAGCCCAGCTCAGCCATGCCGCCGGGCCGGTAGCCCTGCACGAAGACATGCGCGTCGCCCACCAGGCGCTGCAGCGTGGCCTGTCCGTCGTCGCTGCGCAGGTCGACATGGGTCGACAGCTTGCCGCGACTGGTGTCGGCGATGGCGTCGATGTTGGGCAGCGTGGGCGAGTTGACCAGCAGTACGTCGGCCCCATAGGCCGCGAGCGCCCGTGCGCCGACCGGGCCGGCCAGGATGCGCGTGAGGTCGAGCACCCGCAGGCCGGCAAGCGGCGGCTGGTCGTCGTCGAGCGGCGGCAGCGCCAGCGGTGCGGCATCGCCGATGCGCTCGATCGTGAAGAGCGGCTGCGCGGCCACCGCACGGCCCTGCGGCGTCGCGTCCCATGCGTCGAAGCGGCGCAGCGCCGTCACCACGAGCCCGCGCTCGGCCGCGCCCTGTTCGAAGTCGAGTGCGCGCCAGCCGAGCAACGCCTGTTCCGCATCGCTGCGCTGCGCGCCCTCGGGGTCGAGGCCGAGCAGACGCAAGGCACCCTCGCGGTGATGGCGGAAGTTGGCGTGGATGCGCACATGGCCGTCCGCGCAGCGGTACAGGCCGGAGAACGCATCCCACAGGTCGGGTACCTGCCCGTCGAGGCTGAACCACCCGGTGCACTCGAGCGCGGCGTGCCGCATGTCGACGGCCACCGCCTGCCGCGGCGTACCGCGCGCATGGCCCAGTTCGCAGGCAGCGAGTGCTGCTGCCGCGATGCTCGCCTGGGCGGCGATGCCGACGGCAAAGGACGACGGCAGCACCGGGTCGGCGCCCGAGAGTTCGACGAATCCGAGCGCCTCGTCCGGCAGGCCCGCCTGCTGCCACAGCGCCTGGAGAGCGGTCGTCGCATCAACGTTCGGCATCGCGATTTCCTGCGCTTACTGCAGCTCGAAGCTCTTCTGCTTCACCGCCTGCGAATCCAGGCCGATCTGCACATTGAAGGCGCCAGGCTCGGCCAGATGCTGCAGTTGCGCATTGAAGAACTTCAGCTTTGCCTCGTCGATGGCGAAGCGCAGCACCTTCTCCTCGCCCGGCTGCAGCGCGACCTTCTGGAAGTCCTTGAGCTCCTTCACCGGCCGCACGACCGAGGCGGCCACGTCCTGGATGTAGAGCTGCACCACCGTCTCGCCGGCGCGCTGACCCATGTTCTTCACGGTGACGGCGGCTTCGATCTTCCCGCCACGCGCCATGGTCGCGCCCGAGAGCACCACATCGGACAACGCGAAGTCGGTGTAGCTCAGGCCGTAGCCGAAGGGGTACAGCGGCCCGGTGACTTCCTCGAAATACTGCGAGGTGTAGTTGCCCGGCTTGCCTTCGGTAAAGGGCCGGCCGAGGCGCGCATGGTTGTAGTAGGTCGGGATCTGGCCGACCGAGCGCGGGAACGAGATCGGCAGCTTGCCCGACGGGTTGTAGTCGCCGAAGAGCACTTCCGCGATGGCGTGGCCGCCTTCCATGCCGGTGTACCAGGTCTCGAGGATCGCATCGGCCTCCTTTTGCTCGCGTTGCAATGCGAGCGGGCGGCCGTTCATGAGCACCAGCACCAGCGGCTTGCCGGTGGCCTTCAGTGCGGTGATGAGGTCGCGCTGGCTTTGCGGCAGGTCGAGGCTGGTGCGGCTCGACGACTCGTGCGACATGCCGCGTGCCTCGCCCACGGCGGCGACGATCACGTCCGACTGGCGCGCGGCGGCTACCGCCTCTTCGATCATCGCAGCGGGGGTGCGCTTGTCCTGGGTGACCTCGGGCGTGTCCCAGTTCAGGAAGTTGAGGTACTTGACGATGCCTTCGTCGTTGGTGATGTTGGCACCGCGCGCATACAGCACGCGGCCCTGCGTGCCCACGGCGGCGTTCAGGCCGGTGCGCAGCGTGACGGCATTCTTGGAATTACCGGCGGCCGACCAGCTGCCCAGCATGTCGATGGGCGCGTCGGCCAGCGGGCCGACCAGGGCGATGGTCTTCGACTTGGCAAGCGGCAGCGTGCGGTTGCGGTTCTCCAGCAGCACCATCGACTTGCGCGCGACCTCGCGCGCCGCGGCGCGGTGCAGGCGGCTCTCGGCGTCGAGATCCGGCGGATCGTCCTTGGCGACGCCGATGCGCAGGTAGGGGTTATGGAACAGGCCCATGTCGTACTTGGCACCGAGCACTTCGCGAACCGCGTTGTCGATCTCGCGCATGCTCACGTCGCCCGACTTGACCAGCGCCGGCAGCTCCTTCAAATAGACCGAGTCGGCCATGCTCAGGTCAATGCCGTTCTTGATCGCCAACTTGGCGGCCTCGCGCTCGTCCTTGGCCACGCCGTGGCGCATCAGTTCGACGATGGCGCCGTGGTCGCTCACGCTCACGCCCTTGAAGCCCCAGTCCTTGCGCAGCAGGTCTTGCATGAGCCAGGTGTTGGACGTGGCGGGCACGCCGTTGATGGAGTTCAGCGCGACCATCACGCCACCGGCGCCGGCGTCGATGGCGGCGCGGTACGGCGGCAGGTACTCGTTGTACATGCGCATCGGGCTCATGTCGACGGTGTTGTAGTCGCGGCCGCCTTCGACCGCGCCGTACAGCGCAAAGTGCTTGACGCTGGCCATGATGCGGTTGGCCGGCACCGGCAACGTGCCCTGGAAGCCCTTGACCGTCGCCTTGGCAATCTCGGACACCAGGTACGGGTCTTCGCCGAAGCCTTCGGACGTGCGGCCCCAGCGTGGGTCGCGCGCGATGTCGACCATCGGCGCGAAGGTCATGTCGACCGAATCACCCGCGGCCTCTTTCGCGGCGGTGCTGGCCATCAGCTTGACCGCATCCATGTCCCAGCTCGACGCCAGGCCCAGCCCGATCGGGAAGGTGGTGCGGTGGCCATGGATCACGTCGTAGGCGAAGAACATGGGGATCTTCAGCCGGCCCTTCATCGCGGCGTCCTGCAGCAGGCGGTTGTGCGGGCGGTTCACCGAATTGAAGGTGCCGCCCACGCGGCCGGCGGTGATCTCGTCGGCGAGTTGCGCGATGGGCATCTCGGGGCCGATGCTGATGAGGCGCAACTGCCCGATCTTCTCGTCGAGGGTCATCTTGCCGACGATGCCGGCGATGAACGTTCC
>CALRYR010000133.1:0-9147 GCA_943372425.1 Variovorax sp. YR752
CTCGCCACCGGCCACGGCACTCTCGGATGGACGATGGCCGCGGGCACCGGCCGCGTGATCGCCGACGTGATCTCCGGCAAGGCGCCCGACATCGACATGGACGGCCTGACGGTGGCCCGCTACCCGAACGCGTACGCCTAAGCGCCGCGGGTGCCCGCGTTGCCGCCGTGACGCAAGGGCGCGAGCAGCGGCTTCAGCCCGTTGTGGTCGATCTCGTGCATCAGCTGCAGCAGCCGTCCGATCTCGCCCTTGGGAAAGCCCTCGCGTGCGAACCAGGTCAGGTAGTTGCCGGGCAGGTCGGCGATCAGCGTGCCCTTGTGCTTGCCGAAGGGCATCTGCAGGGTGACGAGGCGCTGGAGGTCTTCCGGGTTCATCGCACCGAGCCTACCCGCCCGCGCGCTTGACCGTCATGCCCTGCTTCTGCAGCGCGGTGACGACGGTGTCGCGGTGGTCGCCCTGGATTTCGATCACGTCGTCCTTCACCGTCCCGCCCGATCCGCAGTTCGCCTTGAGCTGCTTGGCGAGCGCGGTCAGCGCCTCGGCCGCGAGCGGCACGCCGCGCACCAGCGTCACGCCCTTGCCCTTGCGGCCCTTGGTGTCGAGCGACACGCGCACGATGCCGTCGCCCTTCGGCACCGCGGCCAAGGCCTTGCAGCGGCAGTCGGCGCTCGCCTGCCGGCAGTCGGGGCAGACGCGACCCTTCTCGGTCGAGTAGACCAGGCGGCTGGAGGACGTCGATGTCATTCGGGCGTGTTCGGAAGATCGGTGGCTGCAGGTGCCAGTGGCACCCGCACGTTGAACACCACGCAGGGCTCGGCGTAGCGGTAGACGATGGTGCCGCCGTGCGCGTCGACGATGGCATGCGCAATGTACAGGCCCAGGCCCAGGCCGTTGCGGTTGCGCGGGTTGGCGTGGTCGCGCCGCTTGAAGGCGTTGAACAGCTGCGACTCGACATCGGCCGGGATCGGCGGGCTGACGTTGCTGACCTCGAACAGCGCCTGGCCGTCCTTCGCTGCAAGCTGCACGCGGATCGACGCGCCGGGCGCGCCATGGTGGCGCGCATTGCTCACGAGGTTGGTGAAGACCTGTGCCATGCGGTCGCCGTCGACCTGCGCCATCAGGCGGTCGGGTGCGTCGCGCACCACGTTCACGCCGGGGTGTGCCAGGCGGATTTCGTCGAGCAGGTCGTCGAGCAGGGTCCGCAGGTCGACCTCGCTGCGCTGGACCTCGACGCCGCCGCCGGTCTGCAGCCGCGACATGTCGAGCACCTGCCCGATCATCCGCGCCATGCGCGTGCTCGACGCCTGGATGCGCTGGCCCATGCGGCTGCCGGTGCTGGCGACGACGCCTTCGCGCTCGGCCTCCTTGCCGAGCAGGCGAGCGGCCATGGCGATCGACTGCAGCGGGTCGCGCAGGTCGTGGCCCAGCATGGCCATCAGCTCGGTGCGGCCCCGCGCGATCTCGGCCAGGCGCGCCGAGCGGGCGCGCAGCAGTTCGTCGAGCAGGCGGCGACCGAAGTCGAGGTCGTTGGCGTCCCACGGCACCGAGGTGTCGCGCACCGTCTCGCGCCACACGTCGAAGGAGCCGCGCGGCGTGAGGCGCGGTCCGAGCGGGCCAACCTTGTAGGTCTTCTCGGGGTGGCCGCCCCAGTCGATGGTCTCGATCTGCTCCTTGCGCAGCAGCACGAGCCAGCCGTGGGCGGCCGGGTCGAAGGACAGCGCCAGCACCCCGCACCAGACCCCCGGGCCGCCGGCCAGTGCGGGCGCGAGCTGCTTGAGCGACGCGGTCGACACCAGTTGGCCGGCGGGCGCCTGCGCGGCGTCGAGCCACGCGATGAGCTGGACGGCGAAGTCGTGCGGCACGTCGCCTTCGACATGCAGCTTCGACTCCTCCGCGATGATCACCGCCTGCGCCTGAAAGGCCGCGATCAGGTCTTTCGCCTTGTCGACCAATGCCGATGCGGTGTCGTCGGCATGCAGGGCCGCCTCGATGAGGCGAGTGCGTAGCTCCGCGCCGTCGGCGGCGCGCCGGGCCTGCTCGCCGGCCGCCAGGCTCTGCACGTGCGCGGCGAGGATCTGCGCCAGCACGTCGCAGGCCATGCGCACCGAATACGGCACCTGAAGCGGCGCCATGTGGTGGCAGGCCAGCATGCCCCAGAGCTGGCCGTTGACGACGATCGAGATGCTCATCGACGCGCCCACGCCCATGTTCTGCAGGTACTCGATGTGGACCGGCGACACGCTGCGCAGCACGCTGTGGCTCATGTCCAGCGGGCGCTGGACGTCCGGCGCCTGCTCGACCGGCACGGGGGCTGCATGCACGTCGGCGATCAGCCGCAGCGTGTTAACCACGTACAGACGCCGTGCCTGCGCCGGAATGTCGCTGGCCGGATAGCGGCGGCCCAGAAAGGGTTCGAGCGTCTCTGCGCGGTCCTCCGCGACCACGTCGCCGCTGTCGTCGTGGCGGAAGCGGTAGGCCATCACGCGGTCGAAGCCGGTCAGCTGGCGCACCGCGCCGACGGCGAAGTCCATCAGGCTCTTGATCGATTTCTGGCGCCGGAGCCGCTCCATCGCGCGGTGCGCCTTCAGGGCGAAATCGGTCTTCACGTCGGCACCCGCGGGGCGCAACTCGAATTCGGCGACCGCGAGTCCGCCGCTGTGGTGCACCACCAGGTCGAAGACTTGGCCGTTGAGCCGCACTTCGCTGCTGGCAGGCACGCCGTCGGTCGCATCCGTGCCGTCGAGCAGCTCGTTGAGGGCGTCGTGGACCGCTTCATCGCCCTCGAAGTGCACGGCATCGAACGCATCGCCCAGCCCCGGTGCCGAGGCGCCGAGCAGCGCGCGCAGGTTGGCGCTGGTGTGGACGACCCGCCGGTCGCTGCCCAGCGCCAGCATCGCGCCATGCGACTGGATCAGCCCCGGGATGTGGATCGGCTCGCGGGCGCAGTTGTCGAGGTTGATCGGCAGCGTGGCGCTCATCAGGTCACCTCCGTCTCGCGGTGGCAGGCCAGCAGCGTCTCGAAGGCCTCGACGGCGCCATCGCAGGCGCTGCGCACTTCGGCAGGCCCGAAGGCCTGCGCGCGCAGTTGCGCGAGGAAGGCCTTCCAGTGCGCGCCGGTCTGCTCGCCCGCGCCCTGCAGGTAGTTCAGCGGATGCGGCGCCAGACGCTCGGCAAGCTGTCGGTACAGCACGCGGCCGCCCAGGCGAGAGCCTTCGAGCACGTACGAGACGCCCCACACGAACGCAGGGGGGCGCGACACGCGGGCGGCCGGCACGGGTGCGTGCGCCGAGGCGTCAGGCGGCAGCAGTGCCTCGCAGGTGGCCAGATCCTCAGCCAGTTGCGCCCGGTGCGCGGCCAGCGCCGGCGGTGCAGGTTCGATGCGGGCCAGCCGCTGCAGCCAGGCTTCCAGCACGCGCAGGTGCGACCGGTAATCCGCCAGGCTCGGCGACGGCCGCGCGAGCGGCAGGCACTGGTCCACCTGCGCGTGCAGTGGGGACGTGGCTTGGCGCAAGGCGTCGAGGATGTCGGGTTCCAAGGTGGCGGACGGCATGGGTGGGAGGGAGGGGCCGCGTCAGCCGGAGCCGACAGCACGCCGCCATCGAACCATAGCGCATGCCGGTATGTCAAAAGACACCCGGCGTGCAACCTGCGCAGCGGGTTTCTATCTATTGGAAGGCGACTTCCGCGAAGCTGCGCAGCTTGCGGCTGTGCAGCCGGCTCGAGCCTTCGGCGCGCAGGATCTCGATCGCCTTCATGCCGATGCGCAGGTGCTGCTCGACCCGCTCGCGGTAGAAATGGTTGGCCATGCCCGGCAGCTTGATCTCGCCGTGCAGTGGCTTGTCGGACACGCACAGCAGCGTGCCGTAGGGCACCCGGAAGCGGAAGCCGTTGGCCGCGATGGTGGCGCTTTCCATGTCGAGCGCCACCGCGCGGCTCTGGCTGAAGCGGCGTTGCGGCTCGTTCTGCGGCAACAGCTCCCAGTTGCGGTTGTCGGTGCTGGCCACGGTGCCGGTGCGCATGATGGTCTTCAGGTCGGGGCCGCTGATCTGTGTGACCTCTTCCACCGCCTTCTCCAGCGCCAGCTGGATCTCGGCCAGCGCAGGGATCGGCACCCACAGCGGCAGCTCCTCGTCAAGCACATGGTCTTCGCGCACGTAGGCGTGGGCCAGCACGTAGTCGCCGAGTTGCTGGCTGTTGCGCAGACCGGCGCAGTGGCCCAGCATCATCCAGGCGTGCGGGCGCAGCACGGCGATGTGGTCGGTGATCGTCTTGGCGTTCGACGGACCGACGCCGATGTTCACCATCGTGATGCCGGCGCGGTCTTCGCGCACCAGATGGTATGCGGGCATCTGCGGCAGCCGCGGCGGCGCCATGCCGCCCTCAGGGCCCTCGTAGCCAACGCGGTAGGTGGTGACGTTGCCCGGTTCGATGAAGGCGACGTAGGGGCTGTCGGGGTTCGCCATCTCCTTGTGGCCGAGCGCCACGAACTCGTCGATGTAGAACTGGTAGTTGGTGAACAGCACGAAGTTCTGGAACCACTCCGGTGCCGTGCCCGTGTAGTGGCGCAGCCGGTGCAGCGAGTAGTCGACCCGCGCGCCGGTGAAAAGCGCCAGCGGTTGCGGCTCGCCGGCCTTCGGCTCGTAGGTGCCGTTGGCGATGCCGTCGTCCATGGCCGCCAGGTCGGGCAGGTCGAACACGTCGCGCATCAGGGCGCGGCGTTCGGCGCTCATGGTGCCCTCGATGTGGTCGTTCTCGGCGAAGGAGAAGTGGATCGGGATCGGCTGCGTCGCCGTGCCGATCTCGAGCTCGACGCCGTGGTTCTCGAGCAGCAGGCGGAACTGCTCCAGGTAGTAGCGGTGGAACAGGTCCGGCCGCGTCAGCGTGGTTTCGTAGCGGCCCGGCCCCGCGACGAAGCCGTAGCTCAGGCCGGCGGTGGTCGGCGGGCTTTGGCGCGACACGGTGTGCGTGTGCACCCGCACGAAGGGGTAGCAGGCCCGCACCCGCCCCGGCAGCGTCTCGCCCGCCACGAAGCGCAGCATCGAATCCCGCAGATGCGCCAGCGCCTGCTGGTAGATCTTCTGCACCTGGGCCAGCGCGGCGGCGGCATCGGTGAAACGGGCGGGAGCGACGAAAGGCGGCATGTAGGGCATGGCGCCATTGTGCAGTGCGATGCGGGCCCGCCGAGGGTACTCAGCCCGGCATCGGCTGCCGCATGGTGACGAACTCCTCGGCCACCGTCGGGTGGATACCGATGGTCGAATCGAAGTGCGCCTTGGTCGCGCCGGCACGCATCGCGACCGCGAAGCCCTGCACCACCTCGCCGGCCTCCGGACCGACCATGTGCAGGCCGACCACGCGGTCGCTGGCGGCGTCGACGATCAGCT
This sequence comes from Variovorax sp. YR752, assembly GCA_943372425.1. Lineage (GTDB taxonomy): Bacteria > Pseudomonadota > Gammaproteobacteria > Burkholderiales > Burkholderiaceae_C > Variovorax. The sequence continues at coordinate 5,385 of CALRYR010000133.1, forward strand.
TGAGGAAGGTGCGCTCGTCGCGGCCCGAGAGCGTGTGGCGCAGCGTCTTGAACTCGCTGCTGAAGAGCGTGACCTTCTCGTACTTCTTGCGCGCCTCGGCTTCGGTCAGCCCGCAGGTGCCGACGTTCGGATGCGTGAAGACGGCGGTCGGCACGCAGTCGTAGTCGACCTTGCGCTTGCCGTCGCCGAAGAGCGCATCGACCACGGCCATCGCCTCGGCCAGGGCGACGGGCGTGAGCTGCAGCTTGGTCGACACATCGCCCAGCGCGTAGATGGACGGCACGCTGCTGCGGTAGTGCGCGTCGATCTTCACCGCGCCGCGTTCGTCGAGCGCGACACCGGCGGCCTCCAGGCACAGCCCTTCGGTGTTGGGCACGCGGCCGGTGGCGTAGAGCACGGTGTCGGCTTCCAGCTGCTGGCCGCGCGACATCATCACGGTGAGCGGCGCGTTCTTGCCGCGGCTGGGGGCGACGGAAGCGACCTCGGCGTTGAGCCGGATGTCGACGCCCGCCTTGCCCATCTCGCGTGCGAGGAACTCGCGCACATCCTCGTCGAAGCCGCTCAGCAGATGCGCCTGGCGCTGCACCAGCGTCACCTTTGCGCCGAGGCCGTTGAAGATGGAGGCGAACTCGCAGGCGATGTAGCCGCCGCCCACGATGACGAGTCGCTTGGGGAAAGTCGGCAGGTCGAACATTGCGTCGGAGACCTGCACGTGCTCGCGGCCCATGATCTCGGGAACGAACGGGCGGCCGCCCGTCGCCACGAGGATGCGGCGCGCGGTGTGGCGCGCGGTGCCGACCTTCACCGTGTGCGCGTCCTCGAGGTTCGCCCAGCCGGGGATGAGCTTGACGCCGGCCGCGTCGAGCAGCCCGCCGTAGACGCCGTTCAGGCGCTGGATCTCGCGGGCGCGGTTCGCCTTCAGCACCGCCCAGTCGAAGCGCGGCTCGCCGAGCTGCCAGCCGTAGCCCGGCGCTTCCTCGAAGGCCTCGGCGTAGCCGGCCGCGTAGCTGTAGAGCTTCTTGGGGATGCAGCCCACGTTGACGCAGGTGCCGCCCAGTTCGGCGGCCTCGGCCAGGGCCACGCGTGCGCCGCGCTGCGCTGCCATGCGCGCGGCGCGCACGCCGCCGCTGCCGCCGCCGATGACGAAGAGATCGAAGTCGTATGTGGGCATGTCGTGTTCCTTGCGCCGACTGTAGCCGGGCAGGGTGGCGCCCACTCGACGCCGTCGGTGCCTCGGTTACTTGTACAGCAGCTGCGGCAGCCAGAGACCGATCTGCGGCCAGATGTAGAGCAGCACGATCGCCAGCACCTGGATGCCCATGAAGGGCAGCATGCCGAGGAAGATCTGGTTGAGCGTGACGTGCGGCGGGCTCACGCCCTTGAGGTAGAACGCGGCCATGGCCACCGGTGGCGAGAGGAAGGCCGTCTGCAGGTTCAGCGCCACCAGCAGCCCGAAGAACAGCGGGTCGACCCCGAAGTTGTCGAGCAGGGGGATGAAGATCGGCATGAAGATCACGATGATCTCGGTCCACTCCAGCGGCCAGCCCAGGATGAAGATGATCACCTGGCTCAGGATCAGGAACTGCACCTTGCTGAGGTTCATGCCCAGCACCCATTCCTCCACCAGCGCCTGCCCGCCGAGCAGCGCGAACGCGGCCGAGAAGATGGCCGAGCCCACGAACAGCCAGCACACCATCGCCGCGGTCTTGGCGGTGAGGAACACCGACTCCTTCAGCACATTCATCGTGAGCCGCCGGTAGGCCGCGGCCAGCAGGAAGCCACCGAGCGCGCCCATCGCTGCGGCCTCGGTCGGCGTCGCCAGCCCGAGCACGATCGAGCCCAGCACCGAGAGGATCAGGATCATCAGCGGAAAGAACGACGCCAGCAGCATCTTGAAGATCTCGAGCCGCGCGAAGCTGAGGAACAGATAGAACAGCGTCGTCAGCGCGCCAGCCACCGCGAAGCAGACCCACCACCAGGTCGGCGCCGCGCGATGCGTGGCGGCGGCCGGGGTGCTGTCGGCTGTGGCGGAAACGCTGGGCGCGGGTGTGGGTGCGGGGGCTGCGCCAGGCGGCTCCTGCACGGCGCCGCCGCTCTCGGTCGGCGGCTCGGCCAAGCCCCCGCCTTCGGACGGTGGCTCCGCCAGCCCGCCCGACTCGGTGGGTGGCTCTGCCAGTCCGCCACTGTCGGCGTCGGTGCTGCTGCGGGAAGCTCCGATTTCCTGGATGTCGTAGACCGCTTCGGCATCGACGGTGGTCACAGCGCGGTAGCTGGTCACCGCCAGCAGGGCGAACAACAGGCCGGGCAGCAGGACGATGCCGAGCTGGCGCAGCAGGTGCCCGGTGGGCACGTCGGCATTGCGCTTTCCCTTCAAGGCCGACATCAGCGCGGCCAGCGCGTGAGCGCCCGAATCGGCGGTGAGCCGGCGGGTGAGCGGCGGCAGCGGCACCATGCGGTCGGCGGCGGAGAGCGGCGGCGCCCAGGCCGGCTTGAGCTTGGCCACGAGGATCACGTACAGCACGTAGAGCGACGCCAGCATCAGCCCCGGAAAGAATGCGCCCGCATAGAGCTGCACCACCGACACGCCGGCCGTCGCGCCGTACACGATCAGCAGCACCGAAGGCGGAATCAGGATGCCGAGGCAACCGCCGGCCGTGATCGAGCCAGCCGCCAGCGGAATGCTGTAGCCCGCGCGCAGCATGGCCGGCAGCGCCAGCAGCCCCATCAGCGTGACCACCGCGCCGACGATGCCGGTCGCGGTGGCGAAGATGGTGCAGGTCACCAGCGTGGCGACGGCCAGCGCGCCGGGCAGCCGGGCCATCGCGAGATGCAGGCTCTTGAAGAGCGTCTCGATCAGGTTGGCACGCTCCACCAGGTAGCCCATGAAGACGAACAGCGGCACCGCGATCAGCACGTCGTTGGCCATGGTCTTGTAGGCCGCCTGCACCATCAGGTCGAGCGTGCGCGTGATGTCCCGGTTGTAGGCGAACCAGGTGAAGATCATCCCCATGCCCATCAGCGTGAAGGCTGTCGGGAAGCCGAGCATGATCGCCACCACCACGAGCGACAGCATCAGCAGGCCCAGATGGCCATCGGTGATGGTCTCCACGCGCAACAGCAGCACCGACACGGCGATGACGATGAGGGCCATGAAGCTCAGGCCGAACCAGAGTTCGCGGCGGATCATCGCTGCGCCTCCTTGGCGACCACCACGGCGTCGAGCGCCTGGATGTCCGCATCGTCGACGTTGACCATTTTCTTCAGCTGGTCGACGTCGACTTCCTCCACGTCCTGCTCGCGCGAAGGCCAGGTGCCGGTCTGGATGCACTGGATGCAGCGCACGATCTCGGCGAAGCCCTGGATCAGCAGCGTGATGCCGGCCAGCGGAATCACGTACTTGAACGGATACAGCGGCAGCGGCGTGGCCGAGAAGGTCTGCTCGCGGATCGCCAGCGATTCACCGGCATAGATCCAGCCGGCCCAGGTCAGCGCCACGATGCCGGGGAGAAAGAATAGGGCGTAGAGCGCGAGGTCGAACATCGCCTGCGTGCGCGGCCGGAAGAAGCCGTACAGCACGTCGCCCCGCACGTGGCCGTTCTTGCTCAGCGTGTAGGCGCCGGCGGTCATGAACAGGGTGCCGTACAGCATGATCTGCGCGTCGAGCACCCAGGCATGCGGCTCGTTGAGTGCGTAGCGGGAGAACACCTCCCAGCTGATCAGCAGCGTGAGCAACACCACGCACCAGGCGAAGGTCTTGCCGATC
>CALRYR010000134.1:0-9139 GCA_943372425.1 Variovorax sp. YR752
TGGTCGAGGCCATCGTGATGGTGCCGGCCTGGGCCGCGGCACCGAAAGAGACGAAGGACACGAAAGCCACGGCGGCAGCCACGGGGCGCAGCGCGCGCTGGAGGAATTTCAAGGTCATGCGAGTTCTCCTTTGACGAACAGGTGGGCCTCTTCCGGCAGGGGCCCGTGAAAGAAATCGTGCACGGGCAGGTCGGCCACCACGCGCCCCTGCTCGAGGTAGACAACGCGCGTGGCGAGCCGCTTGACCTGCCCGAGGTTGTGGCTGGCGAAGATCAGCGTGCGGCCCGCGGCTGCCTCGGCGATGAGCGCCTCGACCTCGCGCTTGGCGGTCGGGTCGAGGCTGGCCGTCGGCTCGTCGAGCAGAAGCACCTCCGGGTGCAGCGCCCAGGCACGCGCGAGCGCGAGCCGCTGCTGCTGGCCGCCCGACAGCGTGCGGGCGTTGCGCGCAGCGAGGTCGGTCATGCCGACGCGGCCCAGCGCCTCGTGCGCCGCCAGCCGGGCCGCACGCCAGCCGCCGCCGCGCAGCCACAGTGCCAGCGCGACATTGGTCACCACGCTCGCGCGCAGCATGTGCGGCCGCTGGAACAGCATCGCCTGCCGCGAACGTGGCGCGCGCTGCAGCATCGCGCCCGAGGCATGCGGCACCAGCCCATGCAGCAGGCGCAGCAGCGTGCTCTTGCCACTGCCGTTGGCGCCGATCAGGGCGACGCGCTCGCCGGCGCCGATCGACAGCGTCGCACCGCGCAACGCCAGCACATGGCCGAAGCGCACCTCGACGTCGTGCAAGGCGAACAGTGTTTCGCCGGGTCGCAGATCGCTCATGCGATTTGCCCTCCGCGCATCGCCTCGGCCACGCCGCCGTCGGCGCGTTCGCGCCAGCCGCGCAGCGCCGCGATCGCGAGGTTGAGCACCAGCACCACCAGCAGCAGCACGATGCCCAGCGCCACCGCCAGCGGGAGGTCGCCCTTGCTGGTCTCCAGCGCGATGGCCGTGGTCATGACACGGGTGAAGCCGTCGATGTTGCCGCCCACCACCATCACCGCGCCCACCTCCGACACGGCGCGGCCGAAGGCGGCGATGAGCACGGTGATCAGCGCGTAGCGCTCGTCGGCGGCGATCAGCAGCGAACGCAGCAGCGGCCTGGCACCGAGCGAGCGCAGCTGCTCGCCGTGCCCGCGGTCGGCGTCTTCGATGACCTGGCGCGTGAGCGCGGTGACCATCGGCAGCACCAGCACCGTCTGCGCCAGCACCATCGCCTTGAACGAGAAGAGCCACCCCAGGAAGCCGAGTGGCCCCGAGCGCGACAGCAGCAGGTAGATGACGAGGCCCACCACCACCGAGGGCAGCGCGAGGAAGGTGTTGAGCACGGCCAGCACCACGGCGCGGCCCTTGAAGCGCACCACGGCGAGCCAGGCGCCGAGCAGCAGGCCGACGCCGCAGGCCAGCACGCAGGACGTGGCACTGACGGCCAGCGAACGGCCGACGATGGCGAGCAACACCGGATCGGCGGACGCGATCAGGTGCGCAGCGGCGGTGACGCTGTCAGTGAATGTATTCATCGTGGGTGCGGCGCGAGTATCGAGCGCACCACGGGCCGACCTATGCACGCCTTTGCATAGGTGGATGCGCATAATCGCGCCGCAGAACGACACGCCCTCTTCTCCTTCATCTCCCCGTGCACGCCATCGAACTCTCCTACGCCATCGCGCCGCGCCGCAGCGGCCGCGCCATGGTGCGCAACCCGTTGATGACGCTGCTGCAGGCCGTGCGCGACCACGGCTCGATCTCCGCGGCGGCGCGCGCGGTCGGCCTGTCGTACCGCCATGTCTGGGGCGAACTCAAGCGCTGGGAAGAGACGCTGGGCCACGCGCTGGTGATGAGCGAACAGGGCCAGCGCGCGCACCTCTCGGAGTTCGGCGACAAGCTGCTGTGGGCCGAACGCCAGGCGCAGGCTCGGCTCGCCCCGCAGATCGAGGCGCTGCACGCCGAGCTCGAACGCGCCTTCGCGGTCGCCTTCGATCCACGCACGCATGTGCTCAGCCTGCAGGCCAGCCACGACGACGCGCTGGCGCTGCTGCGCACGCAGGCGGCCGGTGCGCGGCTGCAGCTCGACATCCAGTTCACCGGCAGCGTGGACGCCATCCGCGCCCTCAACCAGGGTCGCTGCGTGATGGCAGGCTTCCACACGCTCGAGGAACCGCCGCGCGGCTCGCTGGCGCAGCGCACCTACCAGCCGCTGCTCAAGCCGGGGCAGCACAAGCTGATCGGCTTCGCGCGGCGCACGCAAGGGCTGATCGTCGCGGCCGGCAACCCGCTGGCGCTGCGCTCGCTCGGCGACGTGGTGCAGCGCCGCGCCCGCTACGTGAACCGTGCCATCGGCACCGGCACGCGGCTGCTCTTCGACGAATTGCTGGCCGGCGCATCGCTGTCGCCCGACGACGTGGAGGGCCACGACCGCATCGAGCCCTCGCATGCGGCCGTCGCGCATGCCGTGGCCTCGGGCGAAGCGGAAGCGGGCCTCGGCCTCGAATCGGCCGCGCGCGAAGCAGGCCTGGGCTTCGTGCCGCTGGTGCGCGAGCGCTACCACCTGGCCTGCCTGAAGGACGCGCTGAAGCAGCCGGCCATCAAGGCGCTGCTGACCGTGCTGCGCAGCGCGCAGTGGCAGCACCAGCTGGGCACCCTGCCCGGCTACGAAAGCGTGGCGAGCGGCGAGGTGCAGTCGCTCAGCGCGCTGCTGCCGTGGTGGACCTTCAAGGACCGCAAACCCGCCGCGTGATTCGCGGCCGGCTCGCGTCTATCGCGCCTATTCCGCCGCCTGCCGCAGCGTCGCGACCACCGGCCGGCGCAGCACCTCGCGCAGCCCCCACCAGCCCGCCGCCAGCGCCAGCACCGCGCCGGCCAGCGCGCCGGCGACCGGCACCCACAGCGACGCCGTCCAGGTGAAGTCGAACACATAGCGCGCCAGGCCCCAGCCGATGGCCGACGCGGCGATGCTCGCGAGGAAGCCCGCCAGCAGCCCGACGCCCGCCAGCTCGGCGCGTTGCACCTGCCGCAGCAGCGACGCACGCGCGCCGACCGCGCGCATCACCGCGAATTCGCGGGCGCGCTCCTCCCGCGTGGCCGTGACCGCAGCGAACAGCACCACCAGGCCAGCCGCCAGCGTGAAGCCGAACAGGAACTCCACCGCGCGGATCACCTGGTCGAGCACCCGCTGCACCTGGCCGATGGTCGCGCTCATGTCGACGTTGGTCACGTTCGGGTAGGCGCGCACCAGCGCGTTGTCGAAGCCCTTGGTCTCGGGCGCGCGGAAGGCGCCCATGTAGGTGACGGGCACGTCGGGCAGCTCGGCCACCGTGTACATCACGAAGAAGTTGGCGTGCAGCGACCCCCAGTCGACCTTGCGCAGCGACGTGATGCGCGCGTCGTTCTGGATGCCGCCGATGTCGAAGCGCAGCGTGTCGCCCAGCTTCAGGCCCAGCGTCTCGGCCAGGCCGTCTTCCACGCTCACCTCGCCCGGTGCGTTGGGCTTCCAGGCGCCGGCATTGACGATGTTGTGCGCCGGTGCCTCGGCGCTGTTGCTCAGGTTGAACTCGCGGTCGACCAGCCGCTTGGCGCGGTCGTCGGTGTAGTCGTCGGGCGAGACGGGCTTGTCGTTGATGGCGACCAGCCGGCCGCGGATCATCGGGTACCAGTCGAACTTGCTCACGCCACCATCGCGCAGCGACTTCTGGAAAGCCTCGCTCTGGTCGGGCATCACGTTGATGACGAAGCGGTTGGGCGCATCGGGCGGGGTCGCGCGGCGCCAGCTCGACACCAGGTCGGTGCGCAGCAGCACCAGCAGAACCAGCGCCAGCAGGCCGACCGCGAGCGCGCTGACCTGCACCACCGCGTACACCGGCCGCGCCGAGATCTGCCGCGTGGCCAGCACCAGCCAGCGCGGCGCCGTCGTCTCATTGACACTGCGGCGCAGCACCTTCACCGCGACCCAGCTCAGCACCGCGAACACCGCCACTGCGCCCGCGAAGCCGCCGACCGCGATCAGCCCCAGCTTCAGGTCGCTGCTGGCCGCCAGCAGCATCGCGACAAAGCCCGCCGCACCCACGCCCAGCACCGCCAGCGACGCCGGCTTCAGCCCGCCGACATCGCGCCGAATCACCCGCAGCGGCGGCACGCGCGCCAGCTGCAGCACCGGCGGCAGCCCGAAGGTGAACAGCAGCACCAGCCCCATGCCCAGCCCGAAGGCCACCGGCCACAGCGTGGGCGCGGGCAGTGCCGTTTCGACCAGGCCGGCCAGCAGCAGCACGAAGGCGTAGTGCACGCCGAAACCGATCGCCACGCCCAGCCCGCTCGCCACCAAGCCGACGATGAAGAACTCGAAGGCGTAGGCGCCGGCGATGGTGCGCTGGCTCTGGCCCAGCACGCGCAGCATGGCGCAGTCGTCGAGGTGGCTGGCCGCGAAGCCGCGCGCCGCGAGCGCCACCGCCACGGCGCTCAGCAACGCCGCGAGCAGCGCCACCAGGTTGAGGAATTTCTCGGCGCGGTCGAGCGTCTGGCGCATCTCCGGCCGGCCGCTCTCGAAGGATTCGAGCCGCGCGCCGCGCAGCTCGCCCCGCTTGAGCGAGGCGTCGGCCCAGTCGCTGAAACTCTTCACCGCCCGCTCGTTGCCGGCCACAGCGAAGCGGTAGTTGACCCGGCTGGCCGGCTGCACGAGCCCGGTGCGCGCCACGTCGGCCTGGTTGAGCATCACGCGCGGCGAGAAGCTCGCGAAGCCGCCGCCCCGGTCCGGCTCCAGCGTGATCACGCGCGACACGCGCAGGCCGGTGTCACCCAGCAGCAGCGTGTCGCCGACCTTCAGGCCCAGCGATTCGAGCAGCGAGGCATCGACCCAGGTTTCGCCCGGCGCCGGCACGTCCCGCGTGGCCTGGCCGGGGCCGTCGCTCGTGGTCGCGACCTGCACGCTGCCGCGCAGCGGGTAGCCGGTGGTCACCGCCTTCAGCGACACCAGCTTGCTCGCCCCGCCCTGCGCGTCGGAGGCGCGGGCCATGGTCGGGAAGCCGTAGGTCGACGTGGTCTCCAGCCCGAGCGATTTGGCGCGCTCGACAAAGGCCTCTGGCGTCGGGTTGTCGCTGGCCAGCACCGCGTCGCCCCCCAGCAGCTGCCGCGCATCGCGCTGCAGCCCACCCTTGAGCCGATCGGCGAAGAAGCCGACGGCCGTGAGCGCGGCCACCGCGAGCAGCACGGCAACGATGAGAAGCCGCAGCTCGCCAGCACGCAGATCGCGCCAGAGAGTGCGCCAACCGAGGCGGAGGGAGGAAGTCATGGGGTGGACGATAGCTGAGGCCGGGTAGACGGCCATGTCTTGGGGTGAAGACATGGCCGTTGCGCCCTCAGGCCGCCGGGTTCCGGGGAAGATCGATCTTCAGAACGAAGTTTCCCGCGATCACATCGCCACGACCACCTTGCCAAAGGCCCCACGCGCCAACTGCTCGAAAGCCGCCGGCACCTCCGCGAAGCCGTAGACCTTGTCGATGACGGGCTGCATGTGCGTCGCATCGATGGCACGGACCATGTCTTCCAGCGCTCGACGATGCCCCACGCTGATGCCTTGCACCACCGCCCGGCTGCGGATGATGTCGAAGGCCGACGCCTCGACGCTGCCGCCGTCGATCACGCCGATCAGCGAAACCCGGCCCCCTTGCGCCACGGCCGTCAGCGAGCGGCCCAGGTTGGCGCCGCCGACGGTTTCCAGCACATGGTCGGCGCCGCGGCCGCCCGTCAGGCGCTTGACCTCGGCCGGCCAGTCCGCGTCCCGTGCGATCACATGAGAAGCACCGAGTGCCAGCGCCTTGTCGCGCTTCTCGGCGCCGCCCGACACCATGATCACCGTTGCGCCGTGCATCGCCGCGAACTGCAGGCCGAACAACGCGACGCCGCCCGTGCCGTGAATCAGCACCGTGTCACCGGCCTTGAGCGAGCCCTCCTCGAACAAGGCGAACCAGGCTGTGAGTGCCGCGCAAGGCAAGGTCGACGCCTGTTCGGCATTGAGCGTCTGCGGCGCTGCCACGGCCCAGTGCTCGTCGAGCAGCACATGCGTGGCCAACGCGCCGGGCCCGGGGCCGCCGAGCGAGAAAGTGCCCGGAGGCGCCTTGCCGTCGATCCACCCCGCCACGAAGGTACCGATGACCTGCTCGCCACCTTTCCAGCGCGTCACACCCGAGCCCACGGCTTCGACCACGCCGGTCAGGTCGGAGCCTGGCGTGAAGGGCAAGGGCGGCGCCCACCCGTAGGTATTGCTCGTGAGCATCAGGTCGCGGTAGTTCAACGAGACCGCTTGCGTGCGAACCAGGATCTGGCCGGCCGCGGGCGACGGCATCGGCGCCTCGACTTGCTTCAGGCTGCGGCGGTCGAAGGACTCGATCTGCCAACGTTGGATCGTGCGTGTCATGGAGGGCTCTCTTCCAATAGGGATGTCGATGCGATCGATGCTATTGGTTCCCCCTTATCCCCAGTGAGGCATCTTCGTCGCCAGATTGCCACCTAGAATTCACCAATGAGCGAACGTCTGGACGGTATCGAGGTCTTCGTGGCGGTGGTCGAAGCCGGCAACTTCGCGGCAGCCGCCGACAAGCTGAAGCTCACGCGCTCCGCGGTGGGCAAGAGCGTCGCGCGGCTCGAAGCGCGCCTCGACACACGGCTCTTCCACCGCACCACGCGCAGCCATCGCCTGACCGAGCCTGGGCAGTCCTATTACGAGCGATGCCGCCGGGCGCTGGACGAACTGGCCGCTGCCGGCGAAGCGCTCGAAGCCGGGCGGCAAGCGCCGATGGGCCGCGTGCGGCTCACCATGCCCATCATCATCGGCCGACCGTTGATCACGCCACTGCTGTTCGAGCTCGGCGAGCGCCATCCGCAACTGAGCTTCGACATCAGCTACAGCGACAGGCGGGTCGACCTGATCGAAGAAGGCATCGACCTGGCCATTCGCAGCGGCGTGCTCGACGACAGCACGACGCTGGCGGCGCGGCCTCTGGGCCGGCAGGTGATGGCGGTCTACGCGTCACCGAGCTACCTGGCCGAGCACCCGCGGCCGGCGTCCTTCGACGAACTCGTGAAGCAGCGCGAATCGCATCGCTTCGTGGGCTACGCGCGGGGCGGCTGGCGGCAGCCCTGGCACTTTGCACCAGCCAAGAGCGCGGGCATCGTCCTCCCGTTCGAGATCGAATCGCGCTTTATCTTCGACTCGCTCGACGTGGTGATGGACGCCGCCATCGCCGGTTTGGGTCTGGCGCGCCTCCCGGTCTGGCTGGCCGCGCGCGAGGTCGCGGCGGGGCGGCTGGTGCGCGTGTTTGAAGAACCCCTGCTCTTCGGCTTTGAGCTCAACGCGGTCTGGCCAAGGATGCGGACCTTGCCGATGAAGGTGCGCGTGGTGATCGACCTGCTGGCGGAGCGGCTGCCGGGGTTGATGGCGGCGGGGTCTGCATCGTGAGCGCCGATGCGTCGGCCGGTGACCTGAGCCCGGCAGAAGACGAAGCGATCGCAGACGCGATCCTGGCCTTGCTGGCTGCACGTGCACCTTCAGCGTCGATCTGTCCCTCAGACGTGGCGCGCGCGATGGCGGGTGATGAAAAGGTCTGGCGGGCCAAGATGCCGGACATCCGACGAGTGGCTGCGCGACTCGCGGCACAGGGCCGAGTGAAGGTCACGCGGGGCAAAGAGGAAGTCGACGCTCTCTCTAAGGGTGGGCCGATTCGCATTCGGCGATCGAAACAAAACACCATTAGTGAAGACCTCAGCAACGCAGCTTAGGCGACACTGCATGCAATCCGACAAGGCGAGCACGCGCTCAAAAGTGCGTTATTCTTAGTTACATGTATGCCACCATAGAGCCCTTGGTTTGGCAATTCGGCGGGCTAGGACCGCTTCGGCGTCAGAACCAGTGAATTTGCACCTCGCTGGCGGCCAATCGTAAGACCTTATAGCCATGGCGATAACTGGACCTCGTAAGGGAACACGGAAGAACCGGTTTGCGGTCAAGCGAGGAGTAGCGCCGCCGTCATCATTGATTCTTCTCATGAACCCTGACCAATGGGAGAAGTTCATTGAGGCATCTTGCGACAACCGTATCTTTGAAGATGGGTCGAGGTACTTCCAGGTCAAGCAAATGGGCGGTGCGGGCGATGGCGGCCGTGACGTGGAGGCGCGACTCGGTCCACGCTTAGAGAAGCATCTGTGGGACTTGTATCAAGCGAAGCACTACAGCCATCCCTTGTCGCCTACAGATGCCTTCAAAGAACTGGTCAAAGTCTTTAAGAACATTGTTGCCGGCATATACCCCGAGCCCCGTCAGTACCTTCTATGCGCACCGCGCGGTGTCGGGCCGGACCTACACAACCTCTTAGCGGATACGGCTGAGTTCAAGCGCAGGTTTTTGGCTGATTGGACTGATGGGAAGACAGGCCTGCAAGGGCGGTCACCAGAATTAACGACCGACGTTCGAGCCGTGGTCGAAAGCTTCGACTTTGGGGCAATAGTCGAGTGCCAAAGCAAAGACCTTCTGGACTGGCATGCGCTCAACCAGAAAGCACACTTCGAATTGTTCGGCATCGAACCGGAGCGTGGAGATGACCCACTTGCTCCACACGCGCCAACGAGTTCAGAGCAGGTGTACGTCGAGCAACTTTTGCAGGTCTATAGCGAGTTGGCAGGAGCGGACTTGACCCTCGATGAACTTATGCATTCTGAGAACGGCGACCACTTTCAAAGTCAACGAACCACGTTTTATTGCGCAGAGGGGCTGAAGACGTTCAGCCGGGACTTGTACGGCGAAGCTGAGTTCGACTCGCTGCTCGACATGGTGCACAACGGCATTCGCTCCAAGGTCACGAGTCCCCGGCACCGGACGGGGCTCGACAGACTCGAGGCGGGCACAAATGGCGCGGAAGCGTTGACCATGAACGAAAGTGTTTTGGCACCGAAACTTCGACCAGGCGACCTTCCGGGAACTTGCCACCATCTCGCGAACGCAAAGAGGTTGCAATGGGTAAAGTGAAACGCAGGGAGATGCCCGTCTTCAATTCGCCCTTTGAGCTTGGCATTCGGATGGTCTACCTACTTGCGGCGTTGGCCCCTCATGGGGCTG
>CALRYR010000135.1:0-9124 GCA_943372425.1 Variovorax sp. YR752
GCGCGTGTGTTCAGCCGGTCCGGATAGACCGTCACCAGCACGGGCATGCGGAACTCGCGCTCGGTGCGGTCGAAGCGAATGCCGATCGACTTGACCTCACCGATCACCACGCCGCGGAAATCGAGCGGGGCGCCGGGCGACAGGCCGCGCAGAGACTGGTTGAAATAGAGCAGCATGGTCTGCGCCGGCCCGTCCGGCGGTTTCATCGCGGCGCCTTCGTCCTCGGCCAGCGCGAAGGCGGTGTTTTCGCCCGCCTCCGGCCCGTTCTCGTTTTCCGGTGCGCCGAAGGCGATGCCCCCAAGCAGGATGGTGGCGAGCGACTGGGTGCGCAACGTGATGCCGCTGGCGTTGACCCGCATGTCGAGGCCGCTGGCCTGCCAGAAACGCGTGTTGCCGCCGATGAACTTGTCGTACGGCGCGTTGACGAAGACCCGCAGCGTCACGCCGCGGCCGTCTTCGTTCAGCTCGTACGCCGCCACCTGGCCGACCTTGATGCGGCGGAAGTACACCGGCGATCCGACGTCGAGCGAGCCGATGTCCGTCGCGCGCAGCAGGAACTGCTTGCCCGACGCGTCGCGCGTGACGATGGGCGGCACCTCCAGCCCGGTGAACTCCTTGGCGCTTTCCTCGGACGTGCCGGCGTCGGCACCGATGTAGGCGCCGGAGAGCAGCGTGCCCAGCCCGGAAATGCCCGAGGTGTCGAGCCGCGGACGCACCACCCAGTAGCGCGTGTCCTCGGCAGTGAAGGCGTTCGCGTCCTTGTTGAGCTGCAGCGTCACCCGCACATGGGAGCGGTCGGTCGACAGGCGCAGGCTCTGCACCACGCCGATCTGGACGTCCTTGTACTTCACAGCGGTCTTGCCGGCTTCCAGGCCCTCGGCGGTCTTGAAGGTCAGCACGATCTCGGGGCCGCGGTCGATCAGGATGCGCGCCACCAGGAAGATGCCGACCAGCGCGGCGACCACCGGGATCAGCCAGATCAAAGACGGCATCCAGTCGCGGCGCCGGGCCACGCGCGGCGGCGGCAGGTTCCCGGATTCCCCGGATGCGGGCCCAGGATCGTTTTCACTCATGTGCGTAGTTCCCTTGTATGTTCTTCGTCATCCGTCGCGCCGTCCCAGGTCAGCTTCGGATCGAAGCTCAGCGACGCCAGCATCGTCAGCACCACCACCGCGCCGAAGGCCGCAATGCCGACACCGGCCGTGATCTCGGCGAAACCCTGGATGCGCACCAGCCCGGCCAGCAGCGCGACCACGAACACATCGAGCATCGACCAGCGGCCGATGATCTCGATCACGTGGTAGAGCTTGGCCCGCTCGGCGCGCCGCCAGTGGCTGCGCCGCTGCGCGCTCACCACCAGCACGAACAGTGCCGCCAGCTTGAAGAGCGGCACCAGGAAGCTGGCAACAAAGACGATGGCGGCGAGCCCGTAGGCGCCAGTCACCCAGAAATAGATCACGCCGCTCATGATGGTGTCGTCGCTCGTGCCGAACAGCGTGCGGGTGATCATCACCGGCAGCAGGTTGGCCGGCAGATACATCACGCAGGCGGCAATCAGGAAGGCCCAGGTGCGGTTGAGGCTGTCGGTCTTGCGGATGTGCAACGGTGTGCCGCAACGCCCGCAGGGCGCGCCATCTTCGGCGTCTTGCCAGACCCTGCCGCAATGGCGGCAGCCGATCAGGCCGCTGTCGATGGCACGGGCCGGCGACCGCGTCACGCGGCTTCCTCGCGCGCGACGGCGTCAGCCTGGTCCTTGTGCATCGCGTCCTTCTGCATCGCGCCCTCGGCCATCTCCCAGAAACCGCGCGGGTCGAAGGCCAGCACCGCCGTCAACAGCACGGTCAATGCCATGAAGGCATAGAGCGCCGGACCGGGCAGCACCGTCGCCATGCTGGAGAGCTTGACCAGTGCCACCAGCACGCCGAGCAAAAAGACTTCGACCATTCCCCAGGGCCGCAGCGACTGCATGGTGCGCACCAGCCAGGCGAAACCCGTCACCACGCGCGCATGCCGTCGCAGCGGCACCAACAGCCACAGGAGGATGAGCAATTGCAGCAGCGGGAACAGGATGGTGGTGGCCAGCACGAGCGTGGCCACCAGCGACATGCCTTCGCCGGCCAGCGCCAGCACCGCACCGAAGAGCGTCGTCTGGCTGCGCAGCCCGCGCAGTTCCATTTCGACGATCGGGAACAGGTTGGCAACGCCGAACATGATGAGCCCAGCCAGCGCCAGCGGCAGGATGCGTTCCTGCTGCGCACCGCGATGGCGTTCCAGTTCGGTGCCGCAGATCGGGCAGCGGGCGACCTCGCGCTCACGCAGCGTCGCACGGCGATACACCGCGTCGCAGCCTTCGCAGACGATCGCCTCTGGAACTTCCTTCATTGGCGCCAGCTTAATCGTTCGACGATGGCGACACCCTCAGACGAAAGCTGCTGAAGATGCCAGCCAGCGCCGCACAGCCTGCGGCCAGTGCGAGCGCAATCACCGGCCCATGGCCGTCATGCGGGCTCCAGATGCTGAAGACCGCCGCGACGACCACCGCGCCCAGCGTCTGCCCCGTCAGGCGCGCGGTGCCCAGCATGCCGCTGGCGGCACCGCTGCGCTGGCGCGGTGCCGAGGTGACGATGGTGTGATTGTTGGGCGACTGGAACAG
This sequence comes from Variovorax sp. YR752, assembly GCA_943372425.1. GTDB lineage: Bacteria > Pseudomonadota > Gammaproteobacteria > Burkholderiales > Burkholderiaceae_C > Variovorax. Next base: position 2,654 of record CALRYR010000135.1, read on the forward strand.
CCCGAAGCCGATGCCGCACAGCGCCATGCGCCAGGCGATGTCCAGGTCGCCCGGCTGCGTCGGCAGCGCGGCGAGCAGCGCCAGCCCGCACGCCAGCAGGCCCAGCCCGATGCCGCCGAGCAGGCCGTCGGGGTAGCGGCCGATCAGCCGCCCGACGATCGGCGCCATCACGACAATGGCCAGCGGCCAGGCCGTGATGAGCAGGCCCGCTTCCAGATGGGTGCGGCCGTAGACGTCGAGCAGCAGGAACGGCAGCGCGATGTACGACAGCATCTGCGCCGTGAACGCGGCCACCGAAGTGCCCATCGACAGGGCGAAGACCGGAATGCGCAGCAGGTCGACCGGAAACAGCGGCAGCGCCATCGTGCGCTGACGGCGCAGGTAGACGAAGCCGATCGCCAGCCCGGCCAACAGCAGCGCCCAGGCCATCGCCGGTGTGCCGGTGGCGCCGCCTTCGCGCACGCCCAGCCGGTCGACGCCCAGGAAGACCAGCGAGAACATGCCGATGTTGAGCAGCACGTCGACGACCGAGAAGCGCGGACCCGCCACGGAAGCGGCGCGCGGGTTGGACGGCAGCGCGCGCAGGCCGACGGCCAGCACCACCACACCGAGCGGCACGTTGAAGGCGAAGAGCCAGGGCCACGAGGCCACCGACAGGATCGAGGCCGCGACCGACGGCCCGGCGACCGACGCTGTGGCGACCACCATGGAGTTGATCGCCATGCCACGCCCCAGTTGCGACGACGGGTAGATCAGCCGCACCAGCGCGGCATTCACGCTCATGATGCCGGCGGCGCCCAGTCCCTGCAGCGTGCGCGCCGCGATCAGCGTGCCCATCGAATTCGACAGCACCGCGGCGAGCGAAGACACGGTGAACAGGGCCATGCCGAGCAGGTAGATGCGGCGATAGCCGAACAGGTCACCCAGCGACGCGAGCGGCAGCAGCATGACCAGCGTCGCGATCTGGTAAGCATTGACCACCCAGATCGCATGCGATGCGCTGGCGCCCAGCTCGCGCGCGATGCTGGGCAGCGCGAGGTTCATGATCGTGCCGTCGAGCACCGCGACCGCGATGCCGAGGATGATGACCGCCATCGCACGCCCGCGCTGCGTCGTCGGCAGGCCGTCGGGCACGGCCGCTGCGTGGGCGGCACTTTCCGGAAGCGATGCGATGGTCGTCATCTCAGGCGCTCCGGCCCGCGACCGCAGGGGTCGTGGTTGCGGCGCCGCCGAGCGTCAGCCAGGTCAGCACCATGGCCACCAGCGCACCGCCCGCCATGCCCGCCACCATCGGTAACGGCCGCCCGTCGGTGAACAGGCCGACGATGGCCATGACCACCGCGCCGGTCAGCATCTGCAGCGTGCCGAGCAGCGCCGATGCGGTGCCGGCGATGGCACCGTGCTTCTCGAGCGCAAGCACGGAAGTCGTTGGGATCACCAGCCCCATCAGGCCACTGGCAATGAAGTACAGCACCAGCAGCACCCACATCGAATCGCCGCCCAGCAGGAAGTACAGGAACATCGCCACCATCACCGCACCGCAGGCAGCGACCGCCCCCTTGACGACACGCACCAGCCCGAAGCGCTCGCCCAGGCGCCCGTTGAACTGCGCCGCGGCGAAGAACGCGGCGGCGTTCACGCCGAAGGCCACGCTGTAGACGATCGGCGACAGGCCGTAGTGGTCGATCAGCACGAAGGACGAATTGGCGAGATAGGTGAAGAAGCCGGCCATCGCGAAGCTGCCGATGAAGACCAGGCCCAGGTAATGCCCGTCGCGCAGCAGCACGCCGTAGGCGCTCAACGCGCTGCGCAGGCTGCTTTCCACCCGCTGGTCGGCGGTGCGCGTTTCGGTGAGCGACGTCGCGATCAGCACCAGTCCCGCGACGGCCGCGATCGTCACGGCCCAGAACACGCCGCGCCAGCCCGCCACCGCGATCACGCCACTGCCCACCAGCGGCGCAAGGATCGGCGAGATGCTGAAGACCAGCATGAGCAGCGACATCAGCCGCGCCGCGTCGTTGCCGGTGTGCAGGTCGCGCACCACCGCGCGTGGGATCGCCATGCCGGCGGCAGCGCCGAGCCCCTGCAGGAAGCGCAGAACGATCAGCGTCTGGATGTTGTCTGCCAGCGCGCAACCGATGCTCGCCATCGCGAAGAGCACCAGCCCGAAGTACAGCGGCGGCTTGCGGCCGACCATGTCCGACACCGGGCCGTAGAAAGGTTGGCCGGCCGCCAGCGCCAGGAAGAACACGGTGAGGCTCATCTGGACCGCGCCGATGTCGGCCCGCAGGCTGGTGCCGATGGCCGGCAGCGCCGGCAGGTACATGTCGATGGCGAACGGGCCGATGGCGGACAACAGCCCGAGCACGAGCGCGATCCGGAAGAAACGCGGAGAAGTCATGGGTCGATTGTCGCCAAGGTGGCAAAGGCATCCGCGAGCAGTGTTCGTACGGCTGTGCTAGCGCCGCTGCCTCTTGTGGACGGTGGTCGCTTACATGCCGCTGGCGCTCCAGCCGCCAGCGGCTTCCCGCGACACGTCACGTGCACCCGCCGATGCAGCCGCGATTGTTTCCAATGCCCGAACGCCGTGATTCCTTCGAGAGACGTTGCAAGGCCCGTTGCCGGCGCAAACTTCTCCTCACAGACCAACAGCACACGTTGATCTGGGTGAACAGGCCACCGAGCGAGCGGGCTGCTTCGACAACGAAGCGGAACACCCACCCAAGACCGGTTCAACACCATCCAAATCATTGAAGGACATCATCATGAACACCCGCAACATCCTCGCCGCCGCCGCTCTTTCCCTCCTCGCCGCCGCCGGCGCACAGGCCGAAACCTACGATGGCGTGCTGACGGTCACCCCGTCCGTGAGCCGCGCCGCGGTACAGAGCCAGGCCGTGGCCGCCGCCCGTGCTGGCGACGTCTTCGGCGAAGACTACGCCAGCGGCGTGCAGACCGTGAACCCGACCGCCGACCGCGGTGCCGTGCGCAGCCAGGCCGTCGCCACCGCACACGACCCGCTGCAGAACCTGAACGCGAAGTCGTACTTCCGCGACCAGATCCCGGCCGAGTACAAGAAGACCAGCCTGTCGTTCACGCGTCAAGCGGCGTACTGAGTCTGAAGCGCCGGGCTCTCCGGGCGCTTCTTCATAGCTCGTCGAACAGGGGCGCGGTGCCAAGGGGCCGCGCCCCTTCTTTCGCCAGCATGCGCAGCTTGGCCAAGGCGCCACCCGGGGCAGAAAAGCCACCGGGCCGGCCATCGGCCGCCAGCACGCGGTGGCACGGCACGAGGGGCGCGAAGGGGTTGCGCCCCAGCGCTTGGCCGACCGCCCGCGCCAGGCCCTTGCTGCCCAAGGCCTCGGCCACCTCGCCATAGGTGCGCGTTTCGCCGGGCGGGATGCGGCGCGCGAAGTCGTACACGCGCCGGTGGAAGGCGGGAACGCTCGCGTCGTCCAGCAGCACCTCCAGCAACAGGTCCTTCGATGTGCCTGCCAGCACGGCGACGAGGGCGTCGATGACGGCCTGCACCGGCGGCGGCGGCAACGCCTCCTCCCCTGCAGGAAAGCGCGCGGCCATGCGTGCCAGCGTCGCGGCCGCATCGTCCTCTGCCTCCGGCAGCTGTGCGCCGGCGATGCCGCGCGGGCTCCACGCGATGCCGCAGGTTCCGACGGCCGTCGGGAAGATGGCGAAGCCGTGGGTGGCCGTCATGCCATGCCCCGGGTCGCGCCGTCGAGCTTCACGTGCGCGACCAGAAAATCCAGCATTGCGCGCACCCGCGCCGGCAGACGGCCGGCCTTGCCCAGATAGACCGCATGGATCGGTTCCATCTCGTTCGGATTGAATTCCTCCATGACCTTCACCAGCCGGCCCGCGTCGATGTCGGCCTGCACGTGATAGAGCGACAGCCGCCCCAGGCCCACGCCGTCGAGCACCAGCCGACGCAGTGCGGAGCCGTCGCCCACGCGCACGTTGCCGACGATCGGCATCCCGACGAAGCGGCCGTCGACCGACAGCGGCCAGTCGGGCACCGCGCGGCGGTAGGTGGTGCCCAGGCGGTTGTGGGCCTCCAGTTCTTCCGGCGTGTGCGGCGTGCCGTAGCGTGCGAGGTAGCTGGGTGAGGCCACGATCGCCTGGCCGGTTTCGCCGAGCCGACGCGCGACGAGGTCCGACGATGGCAACTGACCCCAGCGCACCGCGATGTCGGTGCGCTCGTCCATCAGGTCGACCACGCGATCGGTCAGCGAGACATCGACGGTCACCTGCGGGTGCAGTTCGAGAAAGCGCGGCATCAGCGGCAGCAGCACATGGTGGCCGAAGGGCACGCTGGCGTTGATGCTGACCCGGCCGCGCGGCGCGGCGCCGGATGCGGCACAGCGTTCGGCCTCGTCCATGTCGGCCAGCACCCGCACGCTGCGCTCGTGGAACTGCTGGCCTTCGGGCGTCAACGTGAGCTTGCGGGTGGAGCGATGCACCAGCTGCACCGCCAGCCGGGCCTCGAGGCGCGCGACCAGCTTGCTGACAGCCGACGGCGTCATGCCGAGCGCACGCGCCGCGGCCGAGAACCCGCCGCGCTCCACCACCTGCACGAAGGCTTCCATCTCGCCGGAGCGGTTCACGTCGATGCGGGGCATATGTGATTTCAACTCACAGCAGTCGGTCCGGCGGGCATTCTATTCACAGGACACGGACGACGGCACATTCGACGCATCATGCCCATCGCACTCCTTGCACTCACCGTCGGTGCCTTCGGCATCGGCACCACCGAATTTGTCCTCATGGGCCTGCTGCAGCAGGTTGCGGACGATCTCCAGGTCTCCATCGCCGCCGCCGGGCTGCTGATCTCCGGCTATGCGGTCGGCGTCGCCATCGGTGCGCCGGTGCTGACGCTCGCCTCGCGCCGGCTGCCGCGCAAGACCGTGCTGCTCGCGCTGATGGCGATCTTCACACTCGGCAACCTCGCCTGCGCGCTGGCACCGAGCTACGGCTGGCTGATGGCGGCGCGCATCGTCACGGCGCTGGCGCACGGCACTTTCTTCGGCGTCGGTGCTGTGGTGGCGACCGGCCTGGTCGCGCCGGAGCGGCGTGCCTCGGCCATCGCGATCATGTTCACCGGCCTCACGGCCGCGACCATCCTCGGCGTGCCGGCCGGCGCCTGGCTCGGGTTGCACCATGGCTGGCGCGCCTCGTTCTGGGCCGTGGCGCTGATCGGCGTGCTGGCCTTCGCGGTGCTCGCCGTCTTCGTGCCGCGCACCAAGCGTGACGGCGCCCTGCCGCCGCTGCGCGACGAGCTCGCCGTGCTGGCTCGGCCGCAGGTACTGCTCGGCCTGGCGATGACGGTGATCGGCTACGCGGGCGTGTTCGCCGTGTTCACCTATGTGCAGCCGCTGCTCAACCGCTTGACCGGCTTCTCCGACGGCGCGGTGTCAGCGGTGCTGCTGCTCTTCGGAGGTGGCATGGCCATCGGCAATCTGCTCGGCGGCCGGCTGGCCGACCGTGGCGTGATGCGCGCCGTGCTGTGGACGCTGAGCGTGCTGGCGCTGGTGCTCGCCACGTTGCAGTTCGCCATCGGCTCGGCCGTGCCAGCCATCGTCTTCTTCGTCGTGCTTGGCGTCGCCTCCTTCGCCACGGTGGCCCCGCTGCAGATGCGCGTGCTCGAGAAGGCCTCGGGCGCCGGCCAGAACCTGGCGTCGAGTCTGAACATCGCGGCCTTCAACCTGGGCAATGCCATCGGCGCCTGGGTCGGCGGCGTGACGATCGAGCATGGGCCGGGGCTGGCATCGCTCGGCTGGGTGGCGGCAGCGATCACGCTGGTCGGGCTGGGCATCGCGCTGTGGAGCCGCGCCCTCGACGGCCGCGAACCGGCCACGCCGGACTGCATGCCAATGAAGGCCTGAGCTTCCTCATTTTTCCAACACGAGAAACAACACCATGGACTACCGCTACCTCGGCCGCTCCGGCTTCAAGGTTCCCGCTCTCGGCTTCGGCGCCGGCACCTTCGGCGGGCACGGCCCGCTCTTCAGCGCCTGGGGCAACACCGACACGGCCGGCGCGCGGCGCATCGTCGACCTGTGCCTCGACGCCGGCGTGACGCTGTTCGACACGGCCGACGTGTACTCCGACGGCGCCTCGGAACGCATCCTCGGCGCGGCGCTCAGGGGACGGCGCCATCAGGCGATCGTCTCGACCAAGCTGTCGCTGCGCATGGGCGACGGGCCCAACGACGCCGGTGCGTCGCGGCACCACCTGCTCGCCGGTGTCGATGCGGCGCTGAGGCGGCTGGACACCGACCACATCGACATCCTGCAACTGCACGCCTTCGACGCGATGACGCCCGTCGAGCAGGTGCTGCGCACGCTCGACGATCTGGTGCGCGCCGGCAAGGTGCGCTACATCGGCGTGTCGAACTTCTCGGGCTGGCAGTTGATGAAGTCGCTCGCGGCGTCGGACCGTCTCGGGCTCGAGCGCTACGTC
>CALRYR010000136.1:0-9085 GCA_943372425.1 Variovorax sp. YR752
AGCGATAGAGCACGACCGCGATCCAGGCAGTGACAACCTGCGGAAGCACACCGAAGACGATCACCTGCAACGGGCGCGCACCGGTGGCGCGCAGCGCCTCGAGCGGGCCCTGGTCGATCTCCTCGATGGCATCGGCGAAGAACTTGCCCAGCATGCCCGCGCCGTGCAGCGCGAGTGCCAGCACGCCGGGGAACGGGCCGAGCCCGACGGCCGACACGAACACCAGGGCCAGGATCAGTTCGTTGATGCTGCGCACCACGTTCAGCACCTGCCGCGTGCTCTGGTAGATCCACCGGTTGCTCTGGAGATTGCGGGCGGCCAGGAACGACAGCGGAATGGCCGGCAGCACCGCCAGCAGCGTGCCCCACACGGCGATCTGGACGGTCTCGATGGCCGGCGCGACCAGACGGTTCAGGATGCTCAGGTCGGGCGGCAGCGTGCGGCCCAGGAAGTCGACGATCTGCGGCAGGCCCGCGGCCAGTTCGGCCCAGCTCAGCTGCGCGCCGCCGGCACTCCATTGCAGCGCCCAGATGACCACGCACAAGCCGATCACGAGGTTGAACCAGCTGCGCCGGCCCTCGGGCAGCGGGCCGGTCCAGGCGTACTTCGATGTCGTTGTGTTCATGGTCATGCGCCTGTGCGGGCCATCGCGGCCGTGGAGAGTGGCGTCGCTGCGGCGGCGCCGTGGCGCTCGGGCAGCGGTTGGGGCTGGTAGATGCGGTCGATGTGCGCCTGTCGCATGGCCTGCGGCGGACCGTCGAACACGACGCGGCCCTGCGCCAGGCCGACGATGCGGTCTGCGAATTCGCGCGCGTACTCGACCTGGTGCAGATTGCACAGCACGGTGATGCCCAGGTCGCGCGACGCATCGTGCAGGTACTGCAGCACCTTGCGCGAGGTCTGCGGGTCGAGGCTGGCGACGGGCTCGTCCGCCAGGATGAGGCGAGGCCGCTGCGCAAGCGCGCGGGCGATGCCGACGCGCTGCATCTGGCCGCCCGAGAGCGAATCGGTGCGCTCGTGCGCCTTGTGCGCCAGGCCCACGCGGCCGAGGCATTCGTGCGCCAGCGCGATGTCGTCGCGGCTGAAGACGTGCAGCACCGACGCCAGCGTGGACACCGCGCCGAGCCGGCCGGTCAGCACGTTCTTCAAGGCACTCAGCCGCGGCACGACGTTGTGGTGCTGGAAGATCATCGCGACGCGCTGGCGCAGCGCACGGGTGTCCGCGCATCGGACGGCGTCCATGCCGTCGACGTTCAGCTCGCCGCCGTCCGCGACGGCCAGCCGGTTCACGCACCGCAGGAGCGTGGACTTGCCGGCACCCGACTCGCCGAGGACGACGACGAATTCGCCCTTGTCGGCATCGAGGTCCACACCGCGCAGCACGGCGTTGTCGCCGTACTGCTTGGTGAGGTTCCGGATGCGGATCACTTCATGCTCCGCAGATCGAGCTTGAGCACCTTGGCCGTGTCGCGCACGACGTTGTAGGCCGCATCGTTGGTGGGCTGGAAGCCGTTGAGCACGCCCTGATCGCCCCACGGCAGGTCCTTCACGTTGGCCAGGGCCTGCGCGATCTTCGCCTTCAGCGCCGGGTCCAGGTCCTTGCGCCAGACCATCGGCGATTCGGGGATCGGGTTCGACGACCAAACGATCTCCAGGTCGTCCTGCTTGACCTGGCCCTTGGCGATGGCGCTCGCGAGGATGCGGTCCGCCACGGCGGCGGCGTCGACCTTCTTGTTGGCCACGGCAAGGATGCTCGCGTCGTGCGAGCCGGAGAAGATCACGCGGCCGAAGAAGGTCTCCGGGTCATAGCCCGCCTGGAGCAGGCCGGCCTTCGGGAACAGGTGGCCCGAGGTCGACGTCGGGTCGACGAACGCGAAGGTGCGGCCCTTGAGGTCGGCCGTCTTGGCGAGGCCGCTGTCCTTGCGCGCAATGATCACGCTCTTGTAGGCGCTCTGCCCCGTCTTCTTGGTGACGGCGACCGCGAAGGCCTCCACGTCGGCCACCGAGCTGGCGAGCACATAGGAGAACGGGCCGAGGTAGGCGACGTCGAGCTTCTTCGAGCGCAGGGCTTCGATGACGCCGTTGTAATCGGTCGCGACGAAGGGCTTGACCTCCATGCCCAGTTGCTTCTGCAGGCTGTCGAGCACCTGGCGGCTGCTCTCGATCATGGCCTGCGAGTCTTCCGCAGGGATGAGGCCGATGGTCAGGGGCGGCGCGGCCAGTGCGGGCGTGGCGGCGATGGCGGAGAGGGTCAGGGCGATCAGGCTGCGACGAAGGCGGGACAGGGTGGTCATGGCAGTTCTCGGTGGGTGTCGGTGGATGTCGTTGCGGGTGTGAAGCGGGTTGGCAGCCACGAGGTTAAGAACGCTGTGTGACACCCTCGTATCAGATCGATCACGGATTTGTCATCGTTCCATCGAAATACTCTATGGATGTCCGCTGCCAAACTCCGCGCCTTTCTCGCCGTCGCCCAGCACGGCAGCTTCAGCGCCGCCGCGCGTGCAGTCGGCTTGAGCCAGCCCACATTGACCACGCAGGTTCAGGCGCTGGAGCGGCAGCACAAGGTCGTGCTCTTTCATCGCCAGGGTCACCGCATCGAACTCACCAGCGTGGGCGAGCACCTCCTGCCCATTGCACGGCAGATCGCGTCGCTCGAACTCGACGCCTGGAACCTGTTGCACGACAGCGGCGATCTGCAGTCGGGTGAGCTGCGGCTGGGCGCCGTCGGCCCCTTCCATGTCATCGAGATGGTCGACGCCTACCGCCAGCGCTACCCGCGCCTCAATGTGTCGATCCGCATGGGCAATTCGTCGTCGGTGTTCGCGGACCTCGAGGCCTACGCGATCGACATCGGCGTGCTGGCCCGCTTCCACGAGTCACCGGGCTTCAGCGCGACGCCCTATGCGCGGCATGCCCTGATCCTGTTCATGCACCACGAGCACCCGTTCGCCAAGCGCGGGCAGATCCGGCTCGAAGAGCTGCACGGCCAGCCGATGTTGCAGCGCGAAAGCGGGTCGAGCACCCGGCGCGCACTCGACGAGGCCCTGCAACGCGCGGGCGTTCGACCGAAGGTGGCCATGGAGATCGGCAGCCGCGAGGCGATCCGCGAAGCCGCCGCACGCGGCATCGGCATCGGTGCGGTGTCCGAGGCCGAGTTCATTCCGGACACGCGCCTGCGCACCGTCCGCATCGAAGGCGACCCGGCGGTGACGCAGACCTACCTGTATTGCCTGCAGGTCCGGCGCGAGAGCCGCGTGCTCGCCTCCTTCTTCGACGTGGCGCTCACGCTTCGCAAGGGCGTGTTCGACACGCCCGCCACGACCTGACGAAAAAGCCGACAGGACACTCGAAATACCCATGGGCTTTCGTCGCCGACACGTCATTGCGCTCTTCTGTAATTCGACCATCCCCACACAAAGGCCGTCGAAATGTCAGTCGAGCAACTTGCATCCGGAATCTCTCTGCGTCGTGCCGTCGCGCACTGTCGCCACGTGCAACCACCATCCCTGCGATCCTTCGCCGTCGCTGCCGCACTGGTGTGCGGTTTGAGCGCCTGCGGTGGCGGCGGTGGCAGCGAAAGCGCCTCGCCTGCGGCGTCATCACCCGTCACCACCACGCCGTCGCCATCGACCTCACCGCCATCCTCCGACACGACGCTCACCAAGCGCACCTTGGTCATCGACATCGACGGCGCGACCTACGCCGCCGTGCAGAAGGGCATCGCCGCCGGCACGCTGCCGAACCTCGCCAAGCTGGAGCTTCGGCTGGCGTACAGCGGCGGCATGGCCGGCACGCCGAGCCAGCAACCGACGCTCGACACGCCGGGCTGGGCCACGCTGCTCACCGGCTCGTGGGCCAGTCGCCATGAAGTGATGTCCGAGGCGCCCCGCCAGGCGCTGCACACCGCCTCGGTCTTCCAGATGGCCAAGGCACAAAATGTCGGGTCGACCGGTGCCGCGGTGGCATCGACTGGCCTGGCCGGCCTGCTGTCATCCGACAAGGAAGCCGGCTACCTCGACGTGCTCGCCGATTGCTCCAAAGACGCGGCCAGCACCGATTGCGTCACGACGCAGGCGACGCAGCTGATCGGCGGCCGTTACGCGACCGTCGTCGCGCAGTACCGCGCGGCCAAGGACGCCGCGCTGGACGACGGCGTGGGCTCGAGCCAGTACGCGGCCACGCTGTCGCGGCTCGACACGGCCATCGGCAGCCTGGTCGCCGCGACGGCCAGCCCGGCGACCGACCGCTGGCTCATCGTGGTGACGGGCAACCACGGCCTCAGCGAGAACAGCCAGGACGACGGCCTGCCGCTCGTGCCGGAATCCAGCACCTTCCTCGCGCTCAACCAGGCCGCCAACATCGGCACACAAGGCGTGGGCGCCGCCGTACCCGCGACGCTGGCCGAGCTCTACGCCAACCCCAGCATCGCGGACGTGACGCCGACGCTGCTCGGCTACCTCACGACGCTGCCGGCGGCCAAGGACTATGCGATGGACGGTGGCGCGCTGGTCGGCGCGCAGCCCGTGTCGCAGCTCGCTGCATCGGTGGTGGACAACAACTCCTCGGCGGCCGGTGTGTCACTGAGCTGGATGGCGCCCGCCAACCAGGCCATCACCGTCTTGCGGGACGGCGAGGTGATCGCGTCGCGCTTGCCGGCCGGCACGAGCAGCTACGTCGACAACCAGTTGCCGCAGTTGCTGACCGCCAAGGGCACGTACCAGTTCAACTACACGGTGCAGGCCGGTGAGGGCGCCGAGGCAGCATCGCGCGCGACGATCTCGCCGCCGGTCACCTACGTGCCCCCGGTGCCACTGGCGTCGACGCTGGTCAACGGCCTGGTGTCGTACTACCCGTTCAGCGCGACGCTCCCGCCGATCGATGCGAAGGCACACAGCACGATGGCGCCCGCCGCCGCCGACCTGCCCGCGGCGGCCGGCCTGGTCGTGCCGGGCCCGTTCTCGGGGACCAACGGCCTGCTGGTCGACACGAACTACGTCACCACCGACGGCATCGAAGGCTACCGGCTCACGCCCGCCACCGGCTTCGACATCGCCAAGGGGACGGCACCGCAGTTCACGCTCGGGTTCTGGTTCAAGACGCCGTCGTGCGTGGCCACGAACAACGTGACGATCATCTCGAACAAGAGCTACGTCAGCGGCGGCAACGCAGGCGTGGCGGTCGGCCTGTTCGCCAGTTCGGGCAACCAGTGCGGCGTGGCGTTCAACATCGGCTCCGGCAGCGGCGTGCGCGCCGACGGCCCGACCAGCCCGTACACGCAGATCACCGTCAACCGCTGGGTCTACATCGCCTTCTCCGTCGACGGCGTCGCCAAGACCATGAACATGTATGTGTTCGACCCGGTGACGAGCACGACCAACCGCGTGGCCGTGGGCAAGTCGACCGGCAGCGTGGACCTGTCGAAGCTCTCGCCGTACCCGCACTGGGGCATCGGCGACGACGGCACCGGCACGTTCCTGATGAACAAGTGCAACGGCACCGTCACGCCGCCGTACTACGCCGGCAAGTGCGCCACCGCGCCGACCTACCAGCAGCACTTCGGCGATCTGGCGATGTGGAACCGGGTGCTGACCGACGCCGAGCTGCAGTCGATCTTCCTGTCGAACAAGCCGCTGTCGACGCTGTCGGTTCAGTGAGGAGCACGTGATGACATCCAAACTTTTCCTCGGAATGCAACGCGCCGCGAAGACGGTGTTCGCAGTCGCCCTCGCAACCCTCGTCGTCGCCGGCTGCGGTGGCGGCGGGTCGGACGCTCAGGTAACGCAATCGCAGACACAAACGCAGAACAGCGCCCCCGCGGCAACGGCCGACGGCGCCGCCACGGCACAAGTCCCGATCGGCACGCCGCTCGACGCGTCCACGCGCCCCAACGCCAAGCTCGACTGCGCACCCTGACATCGACATTCAAAACACCATGACCACCTTGAATCGCCGCACCTTCCTGCGTGCCGCGGCCGCCACCGCAGCCGTCAGCCCGTTTCCGCCTGCCATTCAACGCGCACTGGCCATCCCCGCGAACAATGCGACCGGCACCATCAACGACGTGGAGCACGTCATCATCCTCATGCAGGAGAACCGCTCCTTCGACCACTACTTCGGCACCCTGCCCGGCGTGCGGGGCTTCAGCGACCGGCTGACCATTCCGATGGCGTCGGGCAAGCCGGTCTGGATGCAGCAGGGCGCGTCCGGCACCGTGCAGCCGTACTACCTCGACGCCACCAAGGGCAACGCCCTGCGCGTGGGCGGCGCGCACGACTGGGGCGACCAGCACGCCGCGTGGGACGGCGGGCGCATGGCCAGCTGGCCCAAGGCCAAGAACACCACGGTCTCGATGGGCCATCTCCGGGAGTCCGACCTGCCGTTCCACTGGGCCTTGGCCAACGCGTTCACGGTCTGCGACGCGTACCACACGTCGATCCACACCGGCACATTCACCAACCGCATGTTCCACTGGAGCGGCACCAACGGTGCCAACGTGGTGAACCAGGCGTGCGTGACCAACGCGAACTGGGGTGGCCTTGGGCCGTCGGCCGATGGGCTGAGCTGGACCACCTACCCCGAACGCCTGCAGGCCGCCGGCGTGCGCTGGAAGGTCTACAACCGGCCGGGCAACAACAGCAACAACAACCAGCTGGTCGCGTTCGCCGCCTACCGCGCGGTCGACGAGCAGCTCCGTTCGGTGGGCTCGCCCAACGTGGCGTACTCGCCGGCGATCGAGGCGATGTCGCCGCTGTACAAGGGCATCGGCAACACCATGCCCGACGGTGGCTACCTGCAGGCCGTGGCCGACGACATCGCCGCCGGCACGCTGCCGCAGGTGAGCTGGATCGTCGCGCCCGGTGCCTACAGCGAGCATCCGAGCATGTCGGTGCCGGGCCAGGGCGCCTGGTACCTCCAGACACTGCTGGACATGCTCACCGCCAACCCCGAGGTCTGGAGCAAGACCGTGCTGATCGTCAACTTCGACGAGAACGACTGCTTCTTCGACCACGTGCCGCCGCCCTCGCCGCCGTGGCGCAACGCCGACGGCAGCCTCGAAGGCCAGTCGACGGTGGACATCTCGAGCGAGTACTACACGATGCCCGCGCCCCCGGGCGACACGAGCAAGCGCACGCCCGACGGCCGGTCCTTCGGGGCCAGCTCGCGGCTGCCGATGCTGGTGATCTCGCCATGGAGCGTGGGCGGCTGGGTCAACTCGCAGGTGTTCGACCACACCTCGACCCTGCGCTTCCTGGAGCAACGCTTCGGCGTGCGCGAGACCAACATCAGCCCCTGGCGCCGCGCGGTGTTCGGCGACCTGATGTCGTGCTTCGACTTTCGCAACCCGAACAGCGCGAAGCCTGCGCTGACGACCGCGCCGACCAAGGCCCAGGCCGATGCGACGTACACGCAGCAGGTCGCGATGTCCACCGCGCCGATGCCGGTCGTCGGCTCGGTGCCGCTGCCGTCGCAGGCCTTGATGCTGAGGCCATCCCGCGCACTGCCCTATCGCCTGCACACCAGTGCCAACGTCGATCTGACCAACGGGCAGGTCTGGCTGACCTTCAGCAACACCGGCGACCAGGGCGCCGTGTTCCATGTCTACGACGAGCTGAACCTGGCGCGCTACCCGCGGCGCTTCACGGTGGAGCCGGGCAAGACGCTCTCGGACGCCTGGAAGGCCGCCGCCGACAACGCCGGCAAGTACAGCCTGTGGGTGCTCGGCCCAAACGGCTTCCATCGGCGCTTCAAGGGCGACCTGGTCGGGCTCGCGAGTGGCCCCAACCCGGAAGTGCGTGTCTGCTACGACCCCGAGGACAGCGCCGTCCGCCTGACCATCATGAACATGGGCAACCAGCCGGCGGACGTGATGGTTACGGCCAACGCCTATCGCACCGATGGTCCCTGGACCTATTCGGTGTCGCCCGGCATGCAGACCGACGCATCCTGGACGTTGACGGATTCGCACCACTGGTACGACTTCACGCTGACCATGGGAACGGCCTTCGAAAGGCGCTTCGCCGGCCGGCTCGAAACCGGGCGCGACAGCGTCAGCGACCCGGCCATGGGCGTGCCGGCATGACGGGAGCCACGGGTTGACGCTCAACCAGATTCGCGCCTTCATCGCCGTGGCGCACGACGGCGGCTTCACGGCCGCGGCGCGTGCGCTGGGCATGAGCCACAGCACGCTCAATTCGCAGATCCAGATGCTCGAGCGCGAGTACGGCGCCGAGCTGTTCCACCGCCGCGGCCGGCGTGTCGAGCTGTCGGCGCTGGGGCTCGAGATGCTGCCGATGGCGCGCCGGATGATCGCCCTCGAAGGCGACATGAGCGCGCTGCTCGACGACAGCGGCCAGCTGCGCCGGGGCTCGCTGAAGATCGGCGCCGTCGGGCCGTTCCACGTCACGGAGATGATCGAGGCGTACCACGCCGTGCACCCGCGCATCAAGCTCTCCGTGACGCTCGGCAACTCCGAGGTCGTGCTCGACGCGCTGGACAAGTACGTGAGCGACGTCGGCGTGGTGGCCAGCCGTTTTCCCGACGCGCGCTATCACATGCAGCTCTATGCGCGCTACCCGGTGATCGCCTTCGTGCACGTCGACCACCCCTTCGCCACGCGCGAAGCCATCGCGCTGAAAGAACTCGCCGGCCAGCCGCTGCTGATGCGCGAGCCGGGGTCGACCACGCGCAAGGCGCTGGAAGACGCGCTCCACAAGGAAGGCGTGAACGTGCAGGTCGCCATGGAAATCGGCAGCCGCGAAGCGCTGCGCGAAGCCGTCGCCCGGAAGCTGGGCATCGGCACCGTCTCGCAGTCCGAGTACGTCGCCGACCCGCGCCTTCGGCCGGTGCGGATCGAAGGCGACGTGGTGTCGACGCACATCCACGTCTGCTGCCTGCGCGAGCGACGGGAGAGCCGGTTGATCTCCTCCTTCTTCGAGGCCATCACCCCCCGCGCATGAGTGGCTGCGGGGCGGGCGCCCCGCCGAAAGGCCCAATCAAACCCTGGACATCTGCGAAGGCGGCGCCTGCAACGGGCATCATCCGCCCACCCCACTCCGCCCAAACAGCCGTGCAAAGCCTCCAAGCC
>CALRYR010000137.1:0-9068 GCA_943372425.1 Variovorax sp. YR752
GCACTCGCGCGCACCGAGCACATCTACAAGACCGTGAAGTTCAGCGACCACGCGCCGATCACGATCGACTACGCGTTCAACCTCTGACCAGCCCGGCCGCCGCCGCACGCCTCGCGCCGGCCGAACGTCGATACGCCTCCTTGTCCCGGATCGGCGGCTGCCCGTACATGCGGGCGTATTCGCGGCTGAACTGCGAACTGCTCTCGTAGCCCACGTCGGACGCCGCCCGGCTCAGCGAGCGGCCTTCGGACAGCACCAGGCGCCGCGCCTCGATCAGGCGGAGGTGCTTCTGGAACTGCAGCGGCGACATCGACGTGACGGCGCGGAAATGCTGGTGGAAGGCCGATCGGCTCATGCCGGCTGCAGCAGCAAGACGGTCGACGGGCAGTGGCCGGGCATAGTCCGCGCGCAGCAGGGCCACGGCACGCGCGATGCGCCAGGCATGGCTGTCGGGCAGGCCCAAGCTCCGGATGGCATGGCCCTGCCGGCCCATCAACAGCCAATGGTGGATCTCGCGCAGCAATGCGCCCTCAAGCACGGCAAGGGACTGCGGGCGATCCAGCAGCGACACCAGTCGTCTCAGCGCATCGCCGAGGTCCCGGTCCGCCTGAGGCTGACCCGGCGCTGCGTCGTCTTCGGGCGATCCCGTGACGAGATCGGTGATCAACGAGGGGTCCAGGTCCAGCGCCATCGACAGGTACGGGCGGACCACGCTGGCCTCGACGATCCGGCTCGCGGTCGGCACGTTGCCCGTGACGATCATGGTGTCGCCGGCGCCATAGGACATCACGTGCCGTCCGATGGCGACCTGCTTGCGACCCTGCAGCACCATGCACACCAGCGGCCGGACGACCGTGTGTTCGATCTCGCTGCGCGACGTGCGCCGGACCAGGTACAGGCCGGCGACCGGCGTCCTTGCGACACCGTCCGCCTCGCCATGGGCACTGGTGTAGCGCAGGGTTGCCTGCCGCAGGTCGTCGAACATGCCGCATTCTTGTCGCGAGGCCGAGTCCCGTAAAGCGAACCTGGACGATCGGGCAAGGAGTCGCGACGTTCCGGCACGGTGGGCAGCGGTTCGCGGCCTACATTGGCGCATCTGACAAGGAGATGTCCATGACCGACCAAGCGACACCCAGCCCCCACCACCATCCTGGCGTGCAGGTGCTGGGCGACCAGGGTGCAGAAGGCCGCAAGGCCTTCTTCATCGAGATCGAAGCGCGGCCCGGGCAGGAGGACGCGGTGGTGCAGATGCTGCGCGACATCCGCGCCTGTGTCGAGGACGAGCCCGCCACCGGCCCCTGGTTCGCGGTGCGGTTCTCGACGACGCGCTTCGGCATCTTCGAGGCCTTTCCCGATCTGGCGGGGCGCCAGGCGCATGTGGAAGGCGGCGGCGGCGACATCTTCCGCGACATCGAGCGGATGAACGCGATCCTGGACGGCGCGGCCAGGGTGCACCGCGTCGACGTCCTGATGAGCAAGGACGTGTTCTCGCATCCGTAGATCCTCGAGCCCCAGATCGATGGCGTTGCCTGCCTAAAGCGGCAAAGGCGGCGGAAACACCTCACCAAGAAACGCGATGAAGGCCTTGACGTTCGGACTGGCACGTCGGCTCTCGGGCCAGACCGCGGTGATCGGTGCGCCGTCGACCGAGAAGGCGCCGAGCACCGGTACCAGCAGTCCCCGCTCCACGTAGGGGGCGGCGATGAACGACGCCAACATGCCGACGCCACCCCCGGCGGCCAGCACCTCCGCAACCGCATCGCTGGCGTCCACCACGATGGCCGCATCGGGTGTGAATTCGACGGTGCGATTGCCGACCTTGAAATTCCAGCCCATCGTCTGCCCGGACGCCTGGTATCGGAAGTTCACGCAGTCGTGATCCTTGAGCGCCTCCGGGTGGCTTGGCGTGCCGCGCGTTGCCAGATAGGTCGGTGAAGCGAACGCGCCGATCCGCGTCCGCGCCAGGCCGCGCGACAGCAGGTTCGAATCGGCGAGGTTGCCGATGCGAATCGCCACATCGATCCCTTCCTCGACGAGATTGACGAAGCGGTCGTTCAAACGAAGGTCGATGCGGAGCCCCGGATGGCGGCGACGAAACGCCGGCAGCGCCGGCGCGAGCAGGCGTATGCCGATGGGCAGTGGCGCAGCGACCTTCAGCGTCCCGGCGGGCTCGGACCGCACGGCGGCCGCCGACTGGACGACATCTTCCGCGGCGCGCAGCAACAGCAAGGCCCGGCCGTGCAGTTCGCGCCCTTCCGGCGTCAGGACGAGCGAGCGCGTCGTCCGGGTGAAGAGGCGCAGGCCCAGCTGCTGCTCGAGGCGCTGGATCGTCTTGCTGACCGCCGAAGGCGAGACAGACAGCGACCGCGCAGCCGCGGTGAAGCTGCCGCAGGACGCCGCACGCGCAAAGGCGACGATGCCGGTGAGACGCTCCAGGGTGATTTGTTCCTTCATGGCACTTAACAATTTATGCGGTGACAGATTATCAATGTGGCAATGAAGATCGACACTCCTGTTCAACGAGCTGCCGACGACGGAGCTCGAGGAACGGCGAGACGCTGCACATCCATGGCGGCTTGTCGGTGATCGAACTTCTTAGAGGAACCCCGCATGACGACGACGATGATGAAAGCGGTCCGGCAGCACGCCTTCGGTGGCCCGGAGGTGCTGCGCTACGAGGATGCACCGATGCCCGATTTGAAGCCGGGCGAAGTGCTGGTGCGCGTGCACGCGGTGGGCCTCAATCCCCCCGATTGGTACCTGCGCGACGGCTACAGGATGCTGCCGCCGGCCTGGCAGCCGAAGGTGACCTTTCCCCTGATTCTCGGGACAGACGTGTCGGGTGTCATCGACGCGGTGGCCGACGATGTCAAGGCTTTCGCCATCGGCGACGCGGTGTACGCGATGGTCCGCTTTCCCAGCGGCCTTGCCGGCGGCAGCAGGGCCTATGCCGAGTGGGTCAGCGTGCCGGCGTCGGAAGTGGCACGCAAGCCGGCCGGCATCGATCACGTGCACGCCGCCGCTGCGCCGATGTCGCTGCTCACCGCGTGGCAGTTCATGATCGAACTCGGGCACGACGAACCGAATCCGCTTCAACCGGCAAGGCATGCACCGGTGCCGCTTGAGGGCAAGACCGTTCTCGTCAACGGCGCAGGCGGCGGCGTCGGGCAGTTCGCGGTGCAGCTTGCCAAGTGGAAGGGCGCGCGCGTGATCGCCGTGGCATCCGCCAAGCACGAGGCGTTCGTGCACGATCTCGGGGCCGACGAATTCATCGACTACGCCAGGACGGCGGCCGACGAGGTGGTGCGAGACGTCGACCTCGTCGTCGATGCCGTCGGCGGCCCGACCACGGGGCGCTTCCTGCGCACGCTCAAGCGTGGCGGCGCCCTGTTCCCGATCTTCCCCTTGGGCTTCTCCGGCGCCGAGGAAGCCGAGACGCTGGGCGTCACGGTCTCGACGACCCAGGTCCGATCCAGCGGCGCCCAACTTGCACAGCTCGCGGACTTGCTCGATGCAGGCACGGTGCGCGTCGCCATCGACAGCACCTTCGCGCTGGCGGAGGCACGCCGGGCGCATGAACGGGCGTCCGGCGGAAACATCCAGGGGAAGATCGTCCTCACGTTACGGTGAGGGTCGATGTCCAGGGGCGCTTCACCCGAATCGAGGCAGCGACCGTCGTGCTGGCGCATTGATCCGACGGCAGATCTCTGTCGAATTCGCGCCATGCAGTCGCGTCGTCCTCAGGCCAGCTCGAACACCACGTCCTGCGCCCCTTCCCACAGCACCTTCACGCCCAGCGCACGAAGGTTCTCCTTGCCTTCGACGATCGTGAGGAAATGGTTGCCGGCCAGTTGGCCCATCTTGCTGGCGAAGCTGCAGGCGCCGTAGGCCAGGATGATCTCGGTCTCGCTGTAGCCGCCCGGGTAGAACAGGATGTCGCCGACCGACGGATGGCTCGTGTGGTTCTCGAAACCCACGGGCGTGCCGTCGTTCTCCAGCTTGAATTCGCCCAGCGGCACCCAGCAGCCCTCGCCGCTCCAGCGCACGTGGATCAGCTTCTGACGATAGGGCAGCAGCTTGGCGAACGCGGCCACGGTGAGGGGCGCGTCGGGATGGGTTTCGGCGATGAATTCATAGCCGCCGGCGGTGATCTTGAGTCGGGTCATGGGTGGATTGTCGAGGCAAAAAAGTGCGGGTGTGTGCGATGGCGTTCAGCCCATCGCCAGGTCGGTCTTGCGCTGCGACCAGCCGGTCACGCGCTGCTCGACGAGCGAGGAAATGCCGTACAGCACCACGCCCATCGCCGCCAGCAGGAAGAGCCCTGCGAACACCATCGGCACGTCGAAGTTGCCGCTGGCGATCATCATCACGGTGCCGATGCCCTTGTTCGACGCCACCGTCTCGGCCAGCACCGTGCCGACGAAGGACAGCGTAATCGCGATCTTGAGCGACGCGAACAGGTAGGGCATGGCGCGCGGCAGGCCGACGTTCCAGAGGATGTCGCGCTTACGCGCGCCGAGCACGCGCAGCACGTCTTCGAGTTCGGGCTCGGTGCTGGCCAGGCCGGTCGCGACGTTCACCACCACCGGGAAGATGCTGATGACCATCGACGTGAGGATGGCCGGCACCGTGCCCGCGCCGAACCACACGACGAAGAGCGGCACCACCGCCACCTTCGGAATGCTGGAGAAGCCGACCAGCAGCGGGTAGGTCACGTCGTAGGCCAGCTTCGACGAGCCGATGCCGACACCGATCACGATGCCCGCCAGCACGCCGAACGCGAAGCCGACGAAGGTGGTGTAGAGCGTCTGCAAGGCATGCGGCCACAGCAGCGGCATCTTCTCGAAGAGCACATGGGCGATCTGGCTCGGCCGCGGCAGGATCAGGTCGGACACGCCGAAGGCGAGGCAGACCACTTCCCATAGCACGAAGAAGCCGATGAGTGCGGCGGCGGACAGCACGCGCTGGCGCACGACCGGGGACATCGCGTTCATGCCGCCACCTCTTCGATCGAAGGCCTTGCCATCGCAGGCGGCGTGGCATCGCCGTCGCGCCGGGCCTCGGCGATGCGCATGCGCAGTTGCTGCACCAGCGTCGCGAACTCGGGCGCGTAGCTGCTCTCCAGCGTGCGCGGCCGGGCGAAGCCGACGTCGCGCGTCTCCAGGATGCGGCCGGGCCGCGAACTCATCACGCAGATGCGGTTGGCGAGGTAGGCCGATTCACGCAGGTCGTGCGTCACCAGCAGCACCGTGGGGCGGCGCGCCATCCAGAGGCTCTGCATGATGTCCCACAGCTCCTCGCGCGTGAACTGGTCGAGCGCGCCGAAGGGCTCGTCGAGCAGCAGCAGCTCGGGCTCGTGCACCAGCGCGCGGCACAGCGACGCGCGCTGCAGCATGCCGCCCGACAGCTGCCACGGCCGCTTGTCGCCGAAGCCCTTGAGGCCGACCTGCGCGAGCAGCGCATCGACGCGGTCCCGGTACTCGCCCTTTTTCTTCTTCGCGAAGTCCTGGCGGAAGGGCTGGACGATCTTCAGCGGGATCATCACGTTCTCGCGGATCGTGAGCCAGGGCAGCATCGTCGGGTTCTGGAATGCCAGGCCGATGCGCAGGCGCGGGGCTTGCGACGCATGCGCGCCAGCCGGCTTCGTGCCGACTGCACCGACCTCCCGCCCGCCAGCGATCACCGCGCCGGCCGTCGGCTTGAGCAGCCCGGCCACCAACTTGAGGATGGTCGACTTGCCGCAGCCGCTCGGCCCCACCAGCGCGACGAAGTCGCCCTCGGCGATGCCGAGCGTGGTGTGGTCGAGCGCGATGGTGCCGCCGCCGTAGCGCAGCATCACGTCGGACAGTTGGATGAAGCTCTGGCTCATGGTGTCTTTCAGGAAGAGAGTTCGCTCAGGAAGAAGGCATGCGCACGATGGCCGCGACCGGCCCGCCGCCCGGCGGCCCCTGGTGTTCGGCCCCGCCCGACACGTAGAGCGCGGTACGCCCCACGACCGACGCCAGCACGCCGCCCACGGCCGCGCGCGCATGTCGCGTCGAGTTGATGTCGGAGTCGTTGAGCATGGTGTGGCGCGCGCCGCGCACGCGGCCGTCGGGGCTGGCCTCGGCCTTGGCGAGCAGGTTGACCAGGCGCGATGCGATGGCGTCGGCATCGCGCTCCGGGTCGAACCCGAAATGCGTGCGAAGCAGCGTGCGAACACCCGTCGCATCGATCGCGTCGCGCATCACCGTGTGGCCGATGCGGAAGGCCGACGCACTGCCGTGCGCCTCGCCCAGCACGATGACGACATTGCCTTCGAGCTCGATGCCGGCCGACACCGACGCGCGCGCCGAATGCAGCGTGGCGTCGTGCAGCACGGCCGCGTCGCTGAGGCGCTCCGGCGCAATCTCGCCCAACGCCAGGCCCACGCCCAGCGCCGAGGCGCCGCGCGACCAGCCCATCGATTCGTAGGTGTCGCGCGTGACCGTCTCCGCGCCGCGCCGCAGCGCCTCGTCGACCTTGGCCGAGGTGAGCAGCGGGCATTTCACCTGCGCGAAATGCACGTCGGCCGCGTCTTCGATGCCGGCGTCGCGCATCGCTTCGCGCACCGCATCGGCGGTCGCCTGCACCTGCGCCATGCGGCCCATCTCTTCCGGCGCGAAGGCGCGGGTGTGGGCGATGCCGACGACCAGGCGCTTCTCCCCGTGCGCCGGTGCGGCATCGACCTGCTCCCGCGTGAACACGGTGAAGTGCGGCGACAGCACACCCTCCGTGCCGCCGGACATCACCAGCGCGACACGCGCATGCACCGCCTCGGCCGTGCAGTCGAGGTGCGGCGCCAGGAAGTGGCACCAGGCGGTGGCCGCGAAGTCGCGCGTGTGGTCGTTGACGCAGCCATTGCCTTCGGTCTTGCCCATCACCGCGACGATGTGGCGCGGGTCGATGTCGCCCGCATCGATCAGCGCCTGCACGCCGCTCAGGTCGCCGGGGCCGCGGCACGCGACCACGTGCACGCCGACCTTCGGGCTCACGATGCGCTCCAGTCCACCTCGCCCACCGGTACGGCGGTGCGCGGCACGCCGGCCGGCGTCTCGAGGATGGCGCTGCTGTAGTGCTCGGTGTTGCGCGGCTTCGGCGTCGGCATCTGCTGCACGCTCTTCACCGAGCGACCCCAACCGACGGCATCGGTCACCAGCTTGCCGTCGCGCATCACGAAGCGGCCACGCAGCAGCGTGTGCAGCGGGTAACCCTTCACGGGGCGGCCGTTCCACGGGGAGATCTTGCTGATGCTCTGCAGCTTGTTCTGCGACAGGATGCCCGCGCGCTCCATGTCGACGAAGGCGATGTCGGCGTGCGCGCCCGGCGCGATCACGCCCTTGGTGCCGTACAGGCCCCAGGCCTTGGCCGGCGCGACCGAACTCCAGCGCACGTAGTCCATCAGCGACGCGCGGCCGCGGTTCACTTCGGTGAGCATCAGCGGCATCTGCGTCTCGACGCCGGGGAAGCCGCAGTCGCAGTCCCAGATGCTCTCGCGCGTCTTTTCTTCCGGCGCGTGCGGTGCATGGTCGGTGGCGATCATGTCGAGCGTGCCGTCCAGCAGCGCGTCCCACAGCGGCTGGTTGTGGCGCGCCTCGCGGATCGGCGGGTTGAGCCGCATCACGCCGCCGAGCTTCAACATGTGGTCGGTGTTGAGCAGCAGGTACTGCGGGCAGGTCTCGGCCGTCACGTCGACGCCGCGGCGCTTGGCCTCGCGCAGCAGGAAGAGCGAATCGGCTGCGCTGTGGTGCGCGATGTGCACGCGCGCACCGGTCCATTCGGCCAGCGTGAGCACGCGGCCGATGGCCTCGATCTCGGCCACGGCGGGGCGTGCCGCCAGGTGCGCCATCGCATCGATGCGGCCGGCGTCCTGCATCTTCTTCTGGCGACGGAACAGGATCGACGAGTTCTCCGCATGCACCACCGTGCGAATGCCCAGCGGCGCGAGCTTCTCGAAGCCTTCGAGCAGTGCGCCGTCGGTCGGTGCCGGCAGGTTGCCGAAGGTGTTGCCGACGAAGGCCTTGAAGCTGGTCACGCCGGCGTCGAGAAGTTCTTCGAGCCGGTCGACCGTGTCGTCGCCCAGCAGGCCGTGGATGCCGAAGTCGCAGTACGAGGCCTCGGCCGCCTTCTGCTTCATGCGCAGCGCCTCGATCGTGCCGGTGGCCGGGTTGGTGTTGGGCATCTCGAAGACGGTGGTCACGCCGCCCATCGCGGCCGCGGCCGAGCCGGTCTTCCAGGTTTCCTTGTTGGGGTAGCCGGGGTCGCGGAAGTGCACATGGCTGTCGATGGCGCCCGGCAGCAGGTACAGGCCGTCGGCACGCATCTCTTCGCGCGCGGGCGGCATGGTGTCGTCGCGGCCGACGGCGACGATGTGCTCGCCGGAAATCGCCACGGAGGCTTCGATGATCTGGTCCGGCGAGACGATGCGCGCACCGCGGATGACGAGGTCGACTTCTTTCATGCTCGGCTCCTCACAGTGCAGCCCAGCCGCCATCGACCGGAAGGTCGACACCGGTGATCTGCTTCGAGACTTCGCTCGCCATGAACAGGCAGGCGTTGGCCACGTCGATGTCGGTCGACACGCGCTTGAGCGCGTAGTCCGCGGCGTGGCGGGTCATCGCCTCTTCGAGCGTGATGCCCAGCTTCTGCGCCATGTTGGCGCACACCTTCTCGCGGAAGCGCGGGCCGTCGACCATGCCGGGCGCCACGTTGTTCACGTTGATGTTGTACGGTCCCGCTTCGAGCGCAAAGCTCTTGGTGATGCCGCGCAGGCCCCACTTCGAGGCCGAGTAGGCCGTGCGCCCGGCCCGCCCGCGCAGGCCGAAGGTGCCGCCCACGTTCACGACCTTGCCGCTGCGGCGCTCGATCATCGACGGCAGCACGGCGTGGATGGTGTTGAAGCAGCCGGTCATGTTGAGTTCGACGATCTCGTTGAACTCGTCGGTCGTGGTTTCCCAGCCGGTCTTGCCGATGGGGCCGGAGCCGCCCGCCACGTTGACCAGCACATCGATGCGCCCGAAGGCCTTCAGCGCCGCGGCGGCGAGCGCCTC
>CALRYR010000138.1:0-9049 GCA_943372425.1 Variovorax sp. YR752
AGGCAGCGTGGCCTTGAGGCCGGTGTTCTTGAGTTCGTCGATGTTGCCCATGGTCTTTCCTGCGCCAGCCGTGTGGGCGGCCGGCCCGAAAAAGGGCTGCCGCTACAATGGGTCGATCATATCGCTCCCCTTTTTCCCGATGCTCGCCAATCCCAAAACGCGCCTGTGGTTGCTCGCGCTCGCCCTTCTCGCGAGCCTGTCGTTGGGCGCCTGCGGCAGCATGACCGACCGCACCCGCAGCATGCTGTACGCCGTGACGCCCTACAAGGTCGAGGTGGTGCAGGGCAACTTCGTGTCGAAGGAGCAGGTCGATGCGCTCAAGCCCGGCATGTCGCGCCAGCAGGCCCGCGAGATCCTCGGCACCTCGCTGCTCACCGACGTGTTCCATGCTGACCGCTGGGACTATGTCTTCACGATCCGCCGCCAGGGTGTCGAAGACCAGCAGCGCCGCCTGACGCTGTTCTTCAAGGGCGAAGTCCTCGAGCGCTTCGTCGGCGACGAGATGCCCAGCGAGAAGGACTTCGTGGCCGGACTGGACGCCCGCCGCTTCAGCGGCAAGGTGCCCGAGCTGGAAGCCTCCGAAGACCAGTTGAAGAAATTCGCGCCGGCCAAGAAAGATGCAGCCGCGGACGCCGCACCTGCCCCGCTCCCGCCCCTGCCGCCCAGCTATCCTCCGCTCGAGCCGACGCGCTGAGCGTGCCCCGCCGTCCGGCGGGCATCGTGTGATCTCCTTCAAGGCTGAATTCGCGTGACCGACTCCTCATCCTCCGCCGCGGCCGTGCGTCGCATCGCCATCGCCGGCGCTTCCGGCCGCATGGGCCGCATGCTCATCGAAGCGGTGCGCGCCACCGACGACTGCCAGTTGGCCGGGGCGCTCGACGTGCCGGGCAGCGCTGCCGTCGGCACGGATGCCGCAGCGTTCCTCGGCTTCACGAGCGGTGTCGCCATCGCCTCCGACCTGCGCGAGGGCCTCAAAGACGCGCAGGTGCTGATCGACTTCACCCGGCCCGAAGGCACGCTGGCGCACCTTGCGGTCTGCCGTGAACTGGGCGTGCAGGCCGTCATCGGCACCACGGGCTTCAGCGATGCGCAGAAAGCCGAGATCGCCGAGATCGCCAAGGACATCGCGATCGTCATGGCGCCGAACATGAGCGTCGGCGTCAACGTCACCTTCAAGCTGCTGGAGATGGCCGCCAAGGCGCTGTCGACCGGCTACGACATCGAGATCATCGAGGCGCACCATCGCCACAAGGTCGACGCGCCCTCGGGCACCGCACTCAAGATGGGCGAGGTCATCGCCGACGCACTCGGCCGCGACCTGAAGGAATGCGCCGTGTACGCCCGCGAGGGCATCACCGGCGAGCGCGACCCGTCGACCATCGGCTTCTCGGCCATCCGCGGCGGCGACATTGTCGGCGACCACACCGTGCTCTTCGCCGGCACCGGCGAGCGCATCGAGATCACCCACAAGTCGGCCAGCCGCACCACCTACGCGCAGGGCAGTCTGCGCGCGGCGCGCTTCCTGGCGACGCAAAAGACCGGGCTCTTCGACATGTTCGACGTGCTCGGCCTGCGCTGAAGCCGTTTCACCCATGAACGTCGTCCAGCTGCTGGCCCAGGGCGATGGCGTCAGCCGCAGCGTGGCGGCGCTGCTGCTGCTGATGTCGGTGGCGAGCTGGATCGCGATCCTGCTCAAGGCCTGGCTGCTGCGCGGCGGGACGCGCGCGGTGCTGCGCAGCATCGCCGCGTTCTGGCAGGCACCGTCGATCACCGAGGCCGAACAGGGACTGCAAGCCTTCGACGGCCCGCGGCTGGTGTTGCCGGCGGTCGTCGCGCTCAAGGCCCTGGCCGCTGACAAAGGCGGGGCCACGCTCGGCCACGCGGGCGACCGCAACCAACGCCTCACGCGTGCCCTGCGCGATGCGCTGCATGCGGCGCTGCGTCGGCTGCAGTCCGGCCAGATCCTGCTGGCGACCATCGGCGCGACCGCGCCCTTTGTCGGCCTGCTCGGCACGGTGTGGGGCATCCATGGCGCGCTGGCGGGCATTGCCGGCGAGGCGGGCGGCTTCACCATCGACAAGGTGGCGGGGCCGGTGGGCGAAGCACTCGTCATGACGGCCTTCGGCCTGGCCGTGGCGATCCCGGCGGTGCTCGGCTACAACGTGTTCGGCCGGATCATCGGTCGCATTGAGGTCGAGCTCGAGGGCTTCGCGCACGACCTGCTGGCCGTCTTCGGCGAGACGCCCGCTGCGGCGTTGCCGCCAGCGCGGCCCCTGCCGGTCTGATCCGTACCCGCCATGAGCTTCGGTCGTACTTCGCTCGGGTCCGGTGCCAGCGGTAGCCGTGCGACCGGCGGCGGCGGGCAGCGCCCGATGTCCGACATCAATGTGACGCCGCTGGTGGACGTGATGCTGGTGCTGCTGGTGATCTTCATCATCACCGCGCCGCTGATGGCGAGTTCGATCCGCCTCGACCTGCCGCGCACGGACGCCGGCAAGACGGGCGACGTGCCGAAGTCCGTCAGCGTGGCGATCGACGCCAAGGGCCAGATCTTCGTCAACGACCAGCCCGTGACCGAGGAGGAACTGGTCACCCGCCTGGCCAGCGCCGCCGCCGCCAGCCGCGACACCGAAGTGCAACTGCGCGCCGACCAGACCGTGCCCTACGGCCGCATCGTCGCGCTGATGGGCATCGCCAACAAGGCGGGGCTCAGCCGTATCGGCTTCGTCACCGAAGCCCCCGCAGCGATGCGTTAGCCCAAAGCCACCGGCTTTGTCTTCCAGATCTGGTGCGCGTACTCGGCGATGGTCCGGTCCGACGAGAAGGCGCCCATGCCGGCCACGTTCAGGATCGCCATGCGCGTCCACGCATCGGCGTCGCGGTACAGCGTATCGACGCGCGCCTGCGTGGCGACGTAGCTCGCATAGTCCGCCAGCAGCAGGTACTGGTCGCCCCAGTTCACCAGCGTGTCGAAGATGCCCTGGTAGCGCGCCGGTTCGCCGGGGGAGAAGACGCCGTCGCGGATCGCGTCGAGCACCTTCTGCAGTTCGGGGTTCGATTCGTAGAAGGTGCGCGGCTGGTAGCCGCCGGCGCGGATGTCGGCCACCTGCGGCGTGGTGTTGCCGAAGATGAAGATGTTGTCGTCGCCGACGTTGTCCTTCATCTCGACGTTGGCGCCGTCGAGCGTGCCGATGGTGAGCGCGCCGTTGAGCGCGAATTTCATGTTGCCGGTGCCCGAGGCCTCGGTGCCGGCGGTGGAGATCTGCTCGCTCAGGTCGGCCGCCGGCATGATGATCTCGGCCAGACTCACGCTGTAGTTCGGCAGGAAGACGACTTTCAGCAGCTTGCCGACGCGCGGGTCGTTGTTGACGACCGCCGCCACGTCGTTGATGAGCCGGATCACCAGCTTGGCCGCGTGGTACGCCGAGGCCGCCTTGCCGGCGAACACCACCACGCGCGGCACCAGGTCGCTGGCCTGGCCGGCTTCGTGCGCCGCGACGATGCGCTGGTAGCGCGACACCACGTGCAGCACGTTGAGCAGCTGCCGCTTGTATTCGTGGATGCGCTTGACCTGCACGTCGAACATCGCGTCGGTGTCGACCACGATGCCCATGTGCTGCTCGATCCAGTTGGCCAGGCGCAGCTTGTTCTCGCGCTTGGCGTGGCGGAAGGCGCGCACGAAGGGCGCCTGCTGCGCCATCGGGCGCAGCGCCTCGAGCTGCGTCAGGTCACGCCGCCAGCCGCGGCCGATGCGCTGGTCGAGCAACGCCGCGAGCGGCGGGTTGGCCTGCGCCAGCCAGCGCCGCGGGGTGACGCCGTTGGTCTTGTTGTTGAAGCGCTCGGGGAAGATCTTGTTGAAGTCCGAAAAGATCGACTGCTTCATCAGCTCCGAATGCAGCCCCGAGACGCCGTTGATCGAGTGGCTCGCCAGCACCGCCACGTAGGCCATGCGCACGCGGCGCTCGCCAGTCTCGTCGATCAGCGACAGGCGGCGCAGCAGCTCGACGTCGTTGCCCAGCTTCTGTGTCACCGTCGCTAGGAAGCGGGAGTTCATCTCGTACAGGATCTGCAGGTGGCGCGGCAGGATGCGGCCCATCATCTCGACCGGCCAGGTCTCCAGCGCCTCGTGCATCAGCGTGTGGTTGGTGTAGCTGAAGACCTTCTGCGTGTGCTTCCAGGCGCTGTCCCAGTCCAGCCCGTGCTCGTCGAGCAGCAGGCGCATCAGCTCGGGCACCGCCAGCACCGGGTGCGTGTCGTTGAGGTGGATGCTGACCTTCTCGGGCAGCGCATCGAAGGTGGTGTGGGTGCGCAGGTAGCGGCGCAGCAGGTCCTGCACGCTGGCGCTGACGAAGAAGTACTCCTGGTGCAGGCGCAGCTCGCGGCCGGAGGCGGTCGAGTCGTCGGGGTAGAGCACGCGCGAGACGTTCTCCGAATGGTTCTTGCTCTCCACCGCCTGCATGTAGTTGCCCCGGTTGAAGGCCGACAGGTCGATCTCTTCGGTGGCGCGTGCGGACCACAGTCGCAGCGTGTTGGTGGCCTGCGTGCCGTAGCCGGGGATGATGGTGTCGTAGGCCACCGCGAGCACGTCGTGCGTGTCGACCCAGTCGGCCGCGCCGCTGCCGCTGGCATCTTCCCGGCGCTGCACGTGGCCGCCGAAGCGTACGCGGTAGGTCACCTCGGGCCGCTGGAATTCCCAGGGGTTGCCGCGCGTGAGCCAGTAGTCGGGCGTCTCGACCTGCTGGCCGTCGACGATCTTCTGCCGGAACATGCCGTATTCGTAGCGGATGCCGTAGCCGAAGCCCGGCACCCCGAGCGTGGCCATCGAGTCGAGGAAGCAGGCGGCCAGCCGGCCGAGGCCGCCGTTGCCCAGCGCGGCATCGGGCTCGCGTTCGGCCAGCGCAGCGATGTCGACGCCGAAGTCCGTCAGGGCCTGCTTCACGATGTCCTGCAGTTCGAGGGCCAGCAGGGCGTTGGTGAAGGTGCGGCCGATGAGGAACTCCATCGACATGTAGTAGACGCGCTTTAGGTTCTGCGCGTAGCTGGCGCGGGTGGTGGCCATCCAGCGTTCGACCAGCTGGTCGCGCACCGCCAGCGAGGTCGCCTGCAGCCAGTCGTCCTGGCTGGCGGCGACGGGGTCCTTGCCGACGGCGTAGATCAGCTTGTTGGCCACCGCGCGCTTGAACGCGGCCACGTCGCGGTCGGGATGGTCGTAGGCGAATTCTTCGATCGTCATGGTGGGGAGGAAGGTTGAAGTGAAGGGGGGGTCAGGTGCACGATTGCTCGTACACGCCGATGTACTGTGCCGCGGCCGTCTGCCAGTCGGCCGGCTGCCGCATCGCGGTGCTCCGGACTCGGCGCCAGTCGGCAGGCCGGCGGTACAGCGCGAAGGCGCGGCGCATCGCGCGGTGGTACCCGTCGGCATCGAAGCGGTCGAACACGAAGCCGGTGGCGTGGCCGTCGGCGATGTCTTCCAGCGTGCAGTCGACCACCGTGTCGGCCAGTCCGCCCACGCGGTGCACCAGCGGCAGGCTACCGTATTTCAGTCCGTACATCTGTGTCAGACCGCACGGTTCGAACATCGATGGCACCAGGGTCACGTCACCGGCGCCGAAGAGGCGGTGGGCGAAGCGCTCGTTGTAGCCGATGGTGGCGTGCACCGAGTGCGGCACCGCAGCGGCGCGTTCGCGGAACGCGTCTTCGAGCCAGCGCTCGCCGGTGCCCAGCAGCGCAAGCTGCCCGCCCTGCGCGATCAGCGCGTCGAGCCCGCCCAGCACCAGATGCTGGCCCTTCTGCTCGGTCAGGCGGCTCACCATCACGAAGAGCGGCGCGTCGGGTTCCGTGGCCAGGCCGAGTTCCTGTTGCAGGCCGGCCTTGCACAGCGCCTTGCCGCCGGGCCGGCGCACGTCGTAGGGATGCGGCAGCAGGGCGTCGGTGCCGGGGTCCCAGACGGCGTCGTCGACGGCGTTCAGGATGCCGGTGAGCACGCCGCTGCGGCCGCGCAGCAGGCCGTCGAGGCCGCAGCCCTGTTCCTGTGTCTGGATTTCGCGCGCGTAGGTCGGGCTCACGGTGGTGAGGCGGTCCGAGAAATACAGGCCCGATTTCATGAACGACATCTGGCCGTGGTATTCGAGCCCGTTCACGTCGAAGGCGGCGGGCGGCAGGCCCAGCCCGGCGAAGTCCGAGGGCGGGAACACGCCCTGGTAGGCCAGGTTGTGGACGGTGAAGACGCTGCCGACGCGCGGCCCGCCCGCTGCGGCGTCGAACGCCAGGTACGCCGGCGCCAGGCCGGCATGCCAGTCGTGGGCATGCACCACCTCGGGCTGCCACGTCGGGTCGAGGCCCCGGGCCAGGCGGGCTGCCGCCCAGCCCAGCAGGGCAAAGCGGCGCGCGTTGTCGGCGTAGGGCCGGCGCGAGGCGTCTTCGTAGGGCGTGCCGGGGCGGTCGTAGAGCGCGGGCGCGTCGAGCACGTAGGCTGTGACGTGCGCACCGCCCGGCGCGCCGATGCGTCCGGCGCGCAGCCAGGCGCGCTGGCCCCAGGGCGCTTCGACCTCGGCCACGTCGGCGACATCGCTCAACCCGGCCAGGATCGACGGGAATCCGGGCAGCAGCACCCGCACGTCCTGGCCCGCCGTGGCCAGCGCGTGCGGCAGGGCGCCGGCGACATCCGCCAGCCCGCCGGTCTTGAGAAGGGGGAAGAACTCGGCGCTGACCTGCAGGATGCGCATCAGTGCGCCGGTGTCTCGAGGCGCTGGAGCATCTCGCGCGTGACCAGCACCACACCGGTCTCGGTGCGCTCGAAGCGCGCCGCGTCGGCCGCGGCGTCTTCGCCGACCACCATGCCCGCGGGGATGGTGCAGCCCCGGTCGACCACCACCTTCGACAGCCGCGCGCCGCGACCGACCTCGACGTCGGGCAGCAGCACCGCCTCTTTCACGTCGCAGAAGGAATGGATGCGCACATTGGAGAACAGCACCGAATCCCTCACCTGCGAGCCCGACACGATGCAGCCGCCCGAGACGATGGTGTTGACCGTCGTGCCGTGGTTGCCGTCGATGTCGAGCACGAACTTGGCGGGGGGCAGTTGCCGCTGGTAGGTCCAGATGGGCCAGTCGGTGTCATAGATGTCGAGCTCCGGGGTGATGGACGCCAGATCGAGGTTGGCGGCCCAGAATGCATCAATCGTGCCCACATCGCGCCAGTACACCGGTGACTGCGGGCCGCGGGCGCCGCGCGTGACGCACGAGAGCCCAAACGGGTGCGCCAGCGCGCGGCCCTGCGCCACGGCCCGCGGGATGATGTCCTTGCCGAAATCGTGGCTCGAGTCGGGGTTGGCGCTGTCTTCTTCCAGCAGCTGGTAGAGGTAGGCGGAATCGAAGACGTAGATGCCCATGCTGGCCAGCGCGATGTCCGGGTGGCCCGGCATCGCGGGCGGGTCGGCCGGCTTCTCGAGGAAGTCGGTGATGTTCCGGTTCTCGTCGACCGCCATCACGCCGAAGGCGGTCGCTTCCATGCGCGGCACCTCGATGCAGCCGACCGTGCAGCCGCGGCCGCCCTTCACATGGTCCATGACCATGAGCGAGTAGTCCATCTTGTAGATGTGGTCGCCGGCCAGCACGACCACGTAGTCATGCTTGGTCGAGCGGGTCTGCAGGATGTCGAGGTTCTGGTAGACCGCATCGGCCGTGCCGCGGTACCAGTGTTCGTCGCCCATGCGTTGCTGCGCCGGCAGCACGTCGACCATCTCGTTGAGTTCGGCCCGCAGGAAGCTCCAGCCGCGCTGCAGGTGGCGCATGAGCGAATGCGACTTGTACTGCGTGACCACCGCCATGCGCCGGATGCCGGAGTTCAGGCAGTTCGACAGGGCGAAGTCGATGATGCGGAACTTGCCGCCGAAGTACACGGCCGGCTTGGCGCGCCGGTCGGTGAGCTGCTTGAGGCGGGAGCCCCGGCCGCCGGCCAGCACGACGGCGATGGTGCGGCGAACCAGTTGATGGGCCTGCAGGGGCGGGGTCGTCGAATCGTCGGCCATGGGTGTCTCGTCCTTCTGTTGTCTTCTGTTGTCGTGGTCGTCAGGTCAGCGTAGCACCGGGATGACCGCTGCGCACCCGTTGCGCGAGCCACAGCGATCCCGGCTGCAGTTGTTCAGTGGCCGCCATCGGCCGCTCCGGCGCGCCGTCGTCGTCGCTGGCCAGCCGGCGCCTCCAGTGGCCGGGCGGCAGGGTGAAGTCGACGGCGTCGGTGCCGGCATGGACCAGCACGAGCCATGCCACCTCGGTCGACGGCGCATCGAACAGCACCATCAAGGCCCCGCGGTCGTCGCGTTCCCAGTTCGCCGGTGCCATGTCTTCGCCCTCGGGGCACAGCCACCGCAGCCCGGTGTGGGCCGGGCGGGTGTCGGCCGGCCACCAGTGCGCACTGCGCAACGGGGCGGCCTCGCGGCGCAGCGCCAGCACCTGTGCGACGTAGCGTTGCAGGCCGGCATCGGCGCGCTCCCAGTCGAGCCAGGTCGTGGCGTTGTCCTGGCAGTAGGCGTTGTTGTTGCCCTGCTGGGTGTGGCCGATCTCGTCGCCGGCCAGCAGCATCGGCGTGCCCTGTGACAGCAGCAAGGCGGCGAGCAGCGCCCGCTGCATGCGGGCCCGTTGTGCCAGCACCGCGGGGTCGTCGGTTTCGCCTTCGACGCCGAAGTTGCGGCTCAGGTTGTTGCCGCTGCCGTCGCGGTTGCCTTCGCCGTTGGCCCCGTTGTGCCGCTCGTTGTAGCTGACAAGGTCGCGCAGGGTGAAGCCATCGTGCGCGGTGATGAAGTTGACGCTGGCCGTGGGCGCCCGTCCGTCGTGCCGGAACTGGTCGCTCGACGCGGTGAAGCGGTGCGCGAAGTCGCCCAGTACAGCGCCGTGGCGCAGCCAGACGCTGCGCTGCGTGTCGCGGTAGCGGTCGTTCCATTCGAGCCAGCCCGGCGGGAATTCGCCGACGCGGTAGCCGCCGGGGCCGATGTCCCAGGGTTCGGCGATGAGCAGTGCACGCGACAGCACCGGGTCTTGCGCGACGGCGG
>CALRYR010000139.1:0-9039 GCA_943372425.1 Variovorax sp. YR752
AACCACACCGGGTCCCATTTGTAGAACTGCACGATGGGCCAGAGCAGCGGCACGAAGATCAGGAAGATCGACACGCCGTCGAGGAACATGCCCACCGTGATGAGCATGACGATCAGCAGCGCCAGCACGCCATATTCGCCCAGGCCTGAGTTGGTGATGGCCTTGGCCACCGGGTCGATCACGCCGAGCGTCGAGAGCGAGTACGCGAAGATGCCCGCGAGCGACACCACCAGCAGGATCACCGCCGACAGCTCGCCCGCTTCGCGCAGGATGACGAACAGGTCGCGCACCTTGATCGTCCGGTAGATCACCATGCCCACGAAGAGCCCGTAGAACACTGCGACCACGGCCGCCTCGGTCGGGGTGAACCAGCCCGCGCGCATGCCGCCGAGGATCAGCACCGGCGCGGCCAGCCCCCAGGTCGCTTCGCGAAAACTCTTCCAGAATTCGGGCCGCGGCATGCTGGCCTCGAGCGCGCCCATCTTGTGCTTGCGCGCCATCCACACCGCGGGAATGATCAGCGCCAACCCGGCCAGGATGCCCGGGATCATGCCGGCGGCGAACAGTGCCGGCACCGACGCGCCCGGCACCAGCACCGAGTACACGATGAACGCGACCGAGGGCGGGATCAGGATGTCGGTGGCCGCCGCCGCGCCGACCACGCTCGCCGAGAAGGCGGGCGGGTAGCCGGCACGCGACATCGCCGCGATCATCACGGCGCCCACCGCGGCCGCGTTCGCCGGGCCGGAGCCCGAGATGCCGCCGAGGAACATCGCCACCAGGATGGCCACCATCGGCAGCATGCCCGGGCCGCGGCCGACGATGGCGACCGCGAAGTTCACCAGCCGCAGCGCGACGCCGGAGCGGTCGAAGATCGAGCCGACCAGCACGAACATCGGGATCGCCAGCAGCGGGTACTTGCCGAGCCCCGCGTAGAAGTTCTGCGGCACGGCCAGCAGGCCGAACCATTGCGCATCGGCATTGGCGAGCGCGATGCAGGCCGCGCCGGCCAGGCCCAGCGCTGCGCCGATCGGCACGCCGACCAGCATCAGCGCCACGAAGGCGACGAAGAGCAGCGTCGCGATCATTCGGCGCCCCGGTCGTCGCGGCGGCCGCGCCGGATGAAGAGGCCGACGGCGCGCAGCGCGATCGCCGTCGACACGATCGGCAGCCAGATCGAATACCACCAGGCCGGTACGCCGATGCCCGGCGAGGTTTCCTCGAAGCGGTAGTCGTCCCACACCATGCGCACGCTCAGCGCGGCGATCAGCAGGAACAGGGCGGCCACCAGCACCGCGCCGAACTGCGACAGCCGTTTGCGCCGCGCCATCGAGCCGCTCTCGGAGAAGTACTCGATGCGGATGTGCCGGTCGCGTGCGACCGCGGCCGAGCCGGCGACCATGGCCAGCAGGATCATCAGGAAGACCGAGAACTCCTCGGTCCAGGCGAAGGACGAGTCGGTGAAGTAGCGCACCAGCACGTTGGCGAAGGTGATGCAGGCCAGCAGGCCCATGATGATCACCGTGGCCCAGTCCTCGATGGCCAGTGGCACCTTGGCCGGTTCGTCGGCGGCTTCGATCTGCGGGGGGAGGGGGCTGGCGGCGTCCAGCGTGGGGCCGGACTCGGGAGGGGTGGACATCGGTGCTGTGTGGAACGTAGGAGCGCCGCCGGCGCGGATGCCGGGGGTACGCAGCCCGGCGCCCGGGGTGCGCGGATCGTAGTCAATACGGCGGCCCGCTCCATCGGGGGTTTCCTTAGCCGCGCCCGCCCAGGGGCGCCGTTCGCCATCCGCGGCTTCCATCACGGTCGATGTGGATCTGTTTGTGATCCGCCGCACAAAGTCTCGAAGAACGGGAATGCATCACGAGAGACGACTTCCTACCATCGGCTTGCGACGACAGCGCCGCACTACACAAACCATGAGGGATGACGCGATGCGGGCCTTTTCATTCGAGACATCGACCACGGTATCGGCGCCGGGCATCCGGCCTTCGGCGTCGGCCAGCGCCTTCCGGCGGATCCTCGCGAAGCAACTTCGCTTTCTGCCCTGGATCGCGGCAGCGCGCGACCGG
This sequence comes from Variovorax sp. YR752, assembly GCA_943372425.1. Taxonomy (GTDB): domain Bacteria; phylum Pseudomonadota; class Gammaproteobacteria; order Burkholderiales; family Burkholderiaceae_C; genus Variovorax. Next base: position 2,073 of record CALRYR010000139.1, read on the forward strand.
GTCCGCCGTGGCGCAGCCCCGGCCAACCGGCCGCACCGGCGCCCCGATGGCTGGGGCCGCTCGATGCTGCGTCGGCAGACCTGCGCCTTCGTCTTCATCGCCAACCTCCCGCACCTGGCGGAGGCCTTCGGCGCCGAGTTCGCCGCCGCCACCAGCCGCGAGGTGGCGCGCCGGCTGCTCGCCTTCGTCGATGCCGCAAACGGCGACCGGCTGCTGACGCTGCGCGACGACTGCTTCCTGATCTGGTCGGAGCGCGGCACGCTGCCGCTCGAATCCACCGATGCGTCGCCGGTGAACGCCGAGCTCGAGCGCCTGCTGTGTGCTGTCGCCGGCGAGGCGATCCGCTTCCAGGCCATGGCGGCGCTCGTGCGGCTCCACACCGGCTGGATCGACGTCCCCGATCCGCGCACTATGGACGCCGCCGAGACCGACCTGGTGCTGTGGGCAGCGCAGCCCGCGCCCGACTTCCAGGAGCTCCCGACCAGGGACTGGCGTGGCCGCTACCGTGCGGACATGGAGGTTGCGGTGGCCGTGCTCGACGCCGCGCGGGCCGGCCGCATGCAGATCCGCTGGCAGCCGGTCATCGACGCCTACGCCTCGGCCGACACGCTCTACCGCGAAGGCTGCATGCACCTGCTTCCCACGCAAGGCCCTTCGGGTGCGCCGATCGCGCTCGGCAGCGTGCTGCCCTGCCTGGAGCGGCTGCAGCTCACGCGCGAACTCGACCACATGGCGGCGGATCGCATTCTCGAGGCCTTGCGCCGCAGCCCCGAGGCCTGCATGAGCCTCAACATCTCCGCGAACAGCGCGCGGCTGGACCACTGGTGGGCGATGACGCTCCAGGCGCTCTCGCAGGAGCCTCATCTGGCGCGGCGCCTGGTGGTCGAGGTCGGCTGGGCCGGCGCGCAATGGCAGGACGCGGAAGCGATCCGCGACTTCTGCCGCCGCCTGGCCGTCTGCGGATGCCGGATCGCCATCGACCACTTCGCCGCCAGCGCGGCCAGCCTCGGCGTGCTGCAGGCGTGCAAGCCCGACATCGTGAAACTCGAGGCGCAGTTCATCCGGCGGGCCGGCGAAAGCCAGTTCGGCTTCGACAGCCTGAAGCATGCGCTGGCGCTCTGCGCCAACCTGGCGCCCTGCACCGTCGTGGAGGGCGTGGACCGGGCCGAGGACCTCGGTGTCGCGCTGCGCGCCGGTGCGCAGTGGATGCAGGGCTACTACCTGGGCGGGCCCCGGGCGGCCAGCCCGGCGTCGACGGCCCTGCGCGGCGCCGCCTCGCACGCCTGGGCCGGCGAGCGCGCGGCCACTGCTGCGCTCTACTGAGCGCGCGTCGGCTTCGCGGGGCGCGCCCACCCGCGGCGCCCCTTTTCATCTCGCGGCGCATCGGCCGCGAAAGGCCATCCCGTCAGCGTGCCACAGATCGCGCGTCGGCATGGCGACGGCTGGCGTGCACCGTGCATTCCGGAGGCGGCTGCTACCCTCATGGCGCTCGAACCGAGCCAAACAGAGAGGAGCCGACGCCAGCCGACCGGAGAGTCCATGTACCTTCATCCCCTTTTTGCGCCGCTGTCGCGGGCAGATCGCGATGCGCTCCGGGACGCGACCGAACTGCTTACCTACAAGCGCCACCAGGTGGTGAAAACGGCAGGCGAGCCGTGCCAGCACGTCTACTGCGTTGCCACTGGCCTGCTTCGCGTCGCCCGCTACAGCCGCGAGAGCAACGAGGAGGTGACGACGGATTTCATCCAGCGCAGCGATTTCTCCCTGCCACCGGCCTGGGGCGAAGACACTTTCGAGTGTGCGGCGACCACCATCGCGGCGTTGCCTTCCGTGATCTATGCGGCGCCCATCAAGCACATACGCGCGCTGTGCGCGAAGTACCCTGCGCTGCCCCTCGGCCTGCTCGAACTGGAAGCCCGGCGCATCGGCATGCTGCGCACGCAACTGCGCCGCGTGACGACCTCCTCGGCCACGAAGATCGTGGGGCGCGTGCTGCACGAGCTCACCCAATGGGCGCCCGCAGAGGGCGGCGGCTACGACAAGCGCATCACCCAGACCATCATCGCGTCGTACTCCGGCATCTCGCGCGAGATGGTCAACAAGACCATGAAGGACATGGAAAGCCGCGGGCTGGTGACGAAGGACGATCAGGGCGTCCATGTGCCGGAGAGCTTCGCATCGACGGATTTCGACGCCTTGCCGTTCGAACAGGATCCCGGCGCCGAAAAGCCGCCCCCCGAGCCGGACAAGCCGATGCTCGAGCTGCCGCCGCTGGGGCGGCGCTTCCCGCCGGATTCCTAACGCGCGCCGATGCGCTCCGCGAGCGCGACCAGCGAACGGTCCGAGCCGGCCGGGCCGAGCAGCGAGATGCCCAGCGGCGCGCCGTCGCGCTGCGCCAGCGGCATCGACAGCTGCGGAAAGCCGCTCAATCCCGCCACGCAGAGCATGCGGATCGAATCGTTGCGGTAGTCCTCCAGCGTACTGTCGGCCGCCGTGCGCAGCGGCGCGATGTCGGGCATGGTCGGTATCAGCAGCACGCCGTCGTCGCCGAGCAGCGCGGCGAGCTTCTCGCGGAAGGCGATGCGGAAGGCGCGCGCGGTGTTCACCTGCGCGTCCGTCACCTCGCGCGACCAGGCGAATCGCTCGGCCACGCCGGGGCCCAGCGGCGGTGCGAAGCGTTCGATCATCGGGCCATCGGTGAGCCACGATTCGCGGCCCTGGATGTAGCGGAAGTTCCAGTACATCGCGTCCCATGACTCAAGCGCGATCGATTCGACCGGCGCCGCCTGGCCCAGCACCGACTGGATGCGCTCGGCCGGCACGGCCAGCGCCTGCGTCCCCGGCGCGCTCAGCATCGACCAGATGTCCTGTGGCCAGAGCAGCCGCGGCTTCGCAGGCAGCGCCTTGGCGTCGGCGCCCAGCAACACGTCGGCCACGCGCGCGAAGGTACCGATGTCGCGCGCGAACCAGCCGCAGGTGTCGAGGCTGGGTGCGAGGTCGAGCACGCGTTCCAGGCTGATGCGGCCATGCGTCGGGCGCAGGCCATAGAGATTGCAGTGGTTGGCCGGCGCACGCACCGAGCCGCCGGTGTCGCTGCCCAGCGCGAAGTCGCACAGGCCCGAGGACACGGCCGACGCCGAGCCCGACGACGAACCGCCGGTGATGCGGTCCTTCGCGGCGCCGTTGATCGGCGCGCCGAAGTGCGCGTTGTTGCCGGTCATCGAGAAGGCGAGCTCGTCGGTCACGGTCTTGCCGACGAAGTGCGCGCCGGCGTCGAGCAGCGCCTGCACGGCGGGCGCGGTCTGCGTCTTGATGCCCGACATCGCCAGCAGGAAGGGACTGCCGCCGCCGGTCGGGTAGCCGGCCACGTCGAACAGATCCTTCGCGGCGAAGCGCAGGTCCGACAGCGGGCCGGTGGCGGCGGTCTTCACCGGCACGTCGGGGTAAGGAACGAAGGCGTGGGCGGGGTCGTGCAGATGCATGGGTTGCCTCGAAATGGATGGGTGAAAGGGCGGCGCGCGCCGCCTCGCAGGTTAAGCGACCAGCACCGGCGCGATGGCCGCGGCCGCATCGGTGCGGATGCAGCGCGCGCGATGGCCTGGCGCCAGCTCGACTGCCGGCGGCTGCTCGGCGCGGCAGGCGTCGACCGCCAGCGCGCAGCGCTCGGCGAAGGCGCAGCCTGGTGGCAGCGCGGCGAGGTCGGGCGGCGCACCGCCGATGGTCTCCAGCCGCGTGCCGCGCGCCATCGCGCCGTGCGCGCGGGTCTTGAGCAGGGCGATGGTGTACGGGTGGCGCGGCGAACGGATCAGCTCGCGCGCCGTACCTTCCTCGACGATGCGCCCGGCATACATCACGGCGATGCGGTCGGCCACCTCCACTGCGGCGCCGATGTCGTGCGTGACGAATACCACCGACAGGCCGAGGTCGCGCTGCAGTTCGCGCAGCAGCAGCAGGATCTGGATCTGCACGGTGGCGTCGAGCGCGGTGGTGGGCTCGTCGGCCAGCAGCAGTTGCGGTCGGCAGGCCAGGGCCAGCGCGATCATCGCGCGCTGCCGCATGCCACCCGACATCTCGTGCGGGTAGGCCTGCAGGCGGCGTTCGGGGCTGGGGATGCGCACGCGCTCGAACAGTTCGAGCGCGCGCTGGTGCGCCTCGGCCGCGGTGACCTTCTCGTGGCGGCGGATCGATTCGACGATCTGCGCGCCGACCGAATACACCGGGTCGAGCGCGAGCAGCGGCTCCTGGAAGATCATCGACGCAACCTTGCCGCGGAAGTCGTTCAGCTCGCCCTGCGACATCGCCAGCACGTCGCGCCCCGCCACGCGCACCTGGCCGCCCATGCGGGTGCGGCGCTCGGGGTGCAGGCGCAGCATCGTGCGCATGGTCACGCTCTTGCCCGAGCCCGATTCGCCGATGAGTGCGACCACCTCGCCGCGCTTCACGTCCAGGCTCACGCCACTGACGGCGTGCACGGGTTTGCGGCCACCGGTGAAGGTGACGCTGAGGTCTTTGAGGGAGACCATGGGTTCGTTGGCGTCTGTGCTCATGGTCTTCATTTGTTAGAGGCGTGCGTGAAGGGCGCGCCGCGGCAGGCGGCCTGCGGTGTGGACAGAGCGGTTGTGCACGACTCGCCGAGACCGACACCCTCTGTCCCGCAAAGGCGCGTGCGGGCCCTGCGCATCGCGCCTCCGTGGTGCCGAGAAGCGCAGGGCAAGCGGGCGCGCGTGCCGAAGGACACGCGCTTCGTGAACTGACTCGTCGCAGCTGTCTGAGCACAGTGAACGAAGTGAACGCAGCGAGTTCTGCGACGGCCCGCTTGCCCGAGCATCGCAGGGAAGTCGTAGCGAAGCGAAGACCGCCACGGTGAAGCGCTGCGCAGGGCCCGCACACGCCTTTGCCGCGCGCAGCCTCCGATGGCCACCCGTTGATCCAATAGCAAGGACCGCTTCACCCTAAGCCGCCTTCGCCAGCGCCATTGCATTCGGATGCCCGCTTCCCGGCTCGTACATCAGGCAACTCACGGCCTGCTGCGCGCCGGCCAGCACCCGCGCCGGCACGCGCTCGCTGCACACCGGCGCGGCCATGGCGCAGCGCGGGTGGAAGCGACAGCCCGACGGCGGGTTGATGGGGTTGGGCGGGTCGCCCGCGAGCGCGGCCTCTTCGGTGCGGTTGTCCGGGTCCATCGAGGGCATCGACGACAGCAGCGCACGCGTGTAAGGGTGCGCGGGGGCGTCGTAGAGCGCGTCCGACGGGCCGATCTCCGCCACCTGCCCGAGGTACATCACCATCACGCGGTCGCTCATGTAGCGCACCACGTTCAGGTCGTGGCTGATGAAGACGTAGGTCAGCCCGAACTCGGCCTTTAGGTCGAGCAGCAGGTTGATGACCTGCGCCTCGACCGACTTGTCGAGCGCCGAGACCGCCTCGTCGAGGATCACCATGCGCGGCTGCAGCGCGAGCGCACGTGCGATGTTCACGCGCTGGCGCTGGCCGCCCGACAGCTCGTGCGGATAGCGCTCCGCGAAACGCTGCGGGGCCAGGCCGACGCGCGCCAGCAAGTCGCGGGCGCGCGCGACCGATTCCTTCTGCGAGACGCCATGCACCTGCGGGCCGAAAGCCACCGAGTCCTCGATGGTCAACCGAGGGTTGAGCGATGCGTAGCTGTCCTGGAACACCATCTGCACCTGGCGGCGGAACTCCTTCAGCGGCAGCTCGCGCCCACCGACGAGACGACCGTCGTAGACGACCTCGCCGGCGGTCGGGTCGATCAACTGCATCAACAAGCGCGCGGTGGTCGACTTGCCGCAGCCCGATTCGCCGACCACGCCGAGCGTCTCGCCCTTGAGGACTTCGAAGTCGACGCCGTCGACCGCGCGCACCACGCCGCCGCCGCGGCCGAAAGGGTCTTTCTTGAGCGGGAAATGCTTCGTCAGGCCGCGGATCGTGAGCAGCGGCTGCGCCGGTCCGCCGATGTCATCGTGCATGCTCATCCCTTGTTGTCCATCGCCGAGCGCAGCCCGTCCGACAGCAGGTTGAAGGTGATCGAGGTGATGAAGATCATCAGCCCCGGTAGCGCGGCGACCCAGGGCTGCACGTAGATCGCGGTGCGCAGCGTGTTGAGCATCAGGCCCCATTCCGGCTCGGGCGGCTTCACGCCCAGGCCCAGGAAGGACAGGCCCGAGGCCAGGATCATCGACACCGCGATCAGGCTGGTGGCGTAGACGAAGATCGGCCCGAGCACGTTGCCCAGCACGTGCACCCGCACGATCGTGAAGGCATTGGCGCCCGAGGCGCGCGCCGCTTCGACGTAGTCGCGCCCGCGCACCTGCGTGGTCACGCTCTCGGCCACCCGCGCGATCTGCGGGATGAACACGATGGTCAGCGAGATCAGCGAATTGAAGATGCCCGCGCCCAGCACGCCCGACAGCGCGATGGCCAGCAGCACCGAGGGGAAGGCGTAGAACACGTCGATGGTGCGCATGATCAGCGTGTTGACGATGCCACCGGCATAGCCCGCCACGATGCCGATCACCGAGCCCATCACGAAGGCGCAGACCACCGGCGTGATGCCGATGAAGAGCGACAGCCGCGCCCCGACGATCAGGCGCGACAGCATGTCGCGGCCGAGCTCGTCGCTGCCCAGCGGCAGGCCGTCGGTGCCGATCGGCTTGAGCCGCTTGAGCATCGACGACTGGTAGGGATCGGCCGGCGCGAGCCAGGGCCCGAACACCGCCAGGCCGATCAGCAGCAGCACAACGAAGGCCGCGCCCATCGCGACCGGGTCGCGCGTGAAGCGCAGCAGGGCCGAGGTCCAGTAGCCGCGGGAGCGCTGCGCGGGCAGCGGCGCGACATCGGCCGGGGAAGCAGTCAGGGTGGCCATGGATCAGGCCCTCGCGATGCGCGGGTCGAGCAGCGTCTGCAGCACGTCGACCAGCAGGTTCAACACGACGAAGAAGAGCGCCAGCAC
>CALRYR010000140.1:0-9022 GCA_943372425.1 Variovorax sp. YR752
GTGCTGTGGACCGGCGCCGGCCAATTGATCGCCGGCGCGGGCGCGTCGCGCTTCCAGCTCAACCCCGAGCGGCCGACGCCCCAGCAGTTCCGTCAGGCGCGGGCCGACCGGGCGGTCGCGCATATCGAGGGCCTCGACGAGACACCGGCCACGCAGGGCGCACCGCCGCCGCCCGCGTCGGTGCGGGCGCTCGCCCTGGTGCAGCGCCCGGGCTTCGAGTTCAACACCGAACCGCGCTTCCTCCAGGTGGTGCAGCCGCTGCCGCCGGCGGTGGTCGCCAACGCATTGGCGGTGCAGGAGGCCAACCGCGAATACCAGGAGCGATCGCTCGCCCGCGATGGCCTGCGGCGCATGTACATCGGCACGCTCACGCTGTGCCTGTTCCTCGCGGTGTTCGGCGCGGTGCTGCTCGCCGTGCTGTTCGGCAACGGTCTGGCGCGCCCGCTGCTCGTGCTGGCCGATGGCGTGCGCCAGGTCGCCGCCGGCGACCTGCGCCCGACCGCCGCGCTGCAGGGCAAGGACGAGCTCGGCGGCCTGACCCGCTCGTTCGCGGTCATGACGCAGCAACTGGCCGATGCGCGCGCGGCGGTCGAGAAGACGGTGGGCGAACTCGACGCAGCGCGGGGCAACCTGCAGACCATCCTCGACAACCTCACGTCCGGCGTGATCGTGCTCGATGACACCGGGCTCGTGCTGTCGACCAACCCGGGTGCCACGCGGGTGCTGCGCGCACCGCTGGCCGCTTACGAAGGCCAGCCCTTCGCCGACGTGCCCGGCCTGGCTGCCTTCGCGCAGAGCGTGCAGCAGCAGTTCGACGACTTCGAGGTCGAGCGCGCGCAGCACGGGCTCGACCACTGGCAGCACGCCTTCGAACTGAACGCCGGCAACTCGGGCATGTCGCAGGACGCGATCAGCATCGTGGCGCGTGGCGCCGAGCTGCCGGGCGCGGCACGGCTGCTGGTGTTCGACGACATCTCCGAGATCGTCTCGGCCCAGCGCGCGCAGGCCTGGGGCGAGGTTGCACGCCGGTTGGCGCACGAGATCAAGAACCCGCTCACCCCAATCCAGCTGTCGGCCGAGCGCCTCGAGATGAAGCTGTCCGGCAAGGTGCCGCCGCCCGAGCAGGCCATCCTCACCAAGTCGGTCAAGACCATCGTCGACCAGGTCGACGCGATGAAGCGGCTGGTCAACGAATTCCGCGACTATGCGCGTCTGCCGGCCGCCGACTTGAAGCCGGTCGACCTGAACGCACTGGTGACCGATGTGCTCCAGCTCTACGGCCACGAGAACGCGCCGAATGCGCTGCACTGCGAGCTCGACCCGCGCTGCCCGCCGATCCGCGGCGACGCGCAGCAGATCCGCCAGGTGATCCACAACCTGCTGCAGAACGCCCAGGACGCCGCCGAGGCCGCCGCCGCCCAGGGGCGCAACGCCGAGGTCGTGGTGCGAACGCGCCTGGGCGATTCGGGGCGGCGCGTGCGCCTGACCGTGCAGGACAGCGGCCCCGGCTTCGCAGAGAACATCCTCAAACGCGCCTTCGAACCCTACGTCACCACCAAGAGCAAGGGCACCGGCCTGGGCCTGGCGGTGGTGAAGAAAATCGCCGACGAACATGGTGCCCGCATCGAGCTTTCGAACCGGACGGTCGACGGGGCTGTGGCGGGCGCGCAAGTCTCGTTATCATTCGCGCTGGCCGGCGAACCGCAGGTAGCGCTCGCTCACACCGACGATTCGAAGCCATCCACCGCCTGAGCCCTGCGCCTTGCGGGGATGGTCCGGCCGAAGGACCCGTTCACCCCGCACAACGCAGCAGCAAAAAAAGACTCATGGCAAACATCCTCGTGGTCGACGACGAGCTGGGCATTCGGGACCTGCTCTTCGAGATTCTCAATGACGAAGGCCACCACGTGGAACTCGCCGAGAACGCCGCCGAAGCGCGCGCCGCCCGACAACGTGCACGGCCCGACCTCGTGCTGCTCGACATCTGGATGCCCGACACCGACGGCGTCACGCTGTTGAAGGAATGGTCCACCGCCGGCCTGCTTAGCATGCCGGTCATCATGATGAGCGGCCACGCCACCATCGACACCGCCGTCGACGCCACCCGCATCGGCGCCTTCGCCTTCCTCGAGAAGCCGATCACCATGCAGAAGCTTCTCAAGGCGGTGGAGCAGGGGCTGGCGCGCGAGAGCGCACGCCGCGCTGCGGCCAGCGTCGTGCCCGTGACCAGCGGCATGGCGGCGGTCGTCACCACCGTGGGCGAGACCGCGCTGACGCAGGCGATGCCCATCGTGTCGGCGGTGGTCGACAGCGGCCCGCAGTCGCGCCAGAGCTTCGACCTCGACCGCCCGCTGCGCGATGCGCGCGACGGCTTCGAGAAGGCCTACTTCGAATTCCACCTCGCGATGGAGAACGGCTCCATGACCCGCGTGGCCGAGAAGACCGGCCTCGAACGCACCCATCTCTACAGAAAACTCAAGCAGTTGGGCGTCGATCTTTCCAGAGGTCGCCGAAGCGCTGTATAATCGCAGGCTGCACACCATGGCCCGGTAGCTCAGTTGGTAGAGCAGCGGATTGAAAATCCGCGTGTCGGTGGTTCGATTCCGCCCCAGGCCACCACTCCCTTTTCTCAGACGATCCCAAGTCAGCTCACAAGTCCTTGTAAATCAAGGACTTAGCCTTAAAAGGCGGCTCAAGCGGTATCGTTGAATCCCACAACGTCCCATTCTTGCGTGTACCCAACGGTGTACCCAGACTGCTGTTCAACCTCAGTCTTGTTTTTGGGTACACCATGGGACAACTTAACGAGCTTCAAATCAAGGCGGCACAGCCGCGCGACAAGGAATATCTGCTTGCGGACGGGGAGGGCTTGTACCTTCGCGTGCGGCCGACCGGCAAGGCCTGGGTCTACCGCTACAAGGAGGCCGGCAAAGAGGCCAAGCTAAGCCTCGGACGCTATCCAGCTATGTCGCTGGCCGTAGCACGCAAGAAGGCCCGTGCCGAGGCAGAAAAGAGGGCAGGCGGGGTTGATCCTAGGGAGGCCCGTCGTGAAGAGGAAGAACGCGACCGCGTGGCGAGACTCAACACCTTCGAGTTGATGGCTCGCGCTTGGCACGCCCAGGCGAGCAAGGACCGCCAATGGTCCGCCAGCTACGCGGAGAAGGTAATGCGGCACCTGGAGCTGCACATCTTCCCGTGGATCGGCTCGCTGACCATGGAGGCGATCAAGCCCACTGAGCTTGTGCGTTGCCTGCACCGCATCAAGGAGCGCGGCAACCTGGAAACGGCACAGCGCGTCCGGGAGGCCGTTCAGCACGTCTTCCAGTACGCGGTTGACGTGGGCGCGCTGGAGCCGGCCAAGAACTTCGTGAACAGCCGGACCGGAGGCCTTCCGGCGCCACGTGCTCGCCACTATGCGGCGATCACCGACCCGCAAAAGCTGGGGCAACTATTGCGTGACATCAGAGCCTATAACGGCAACGTCATCACGCGCGCGGCTTTGCAACTCTCGCCGTTGTTGTTCCAGCGTCCCGGGCAGCTCCGCCTGGCGCATTGGGAGGATATCGACTTCGAGCGAACCCTCTGGCGTTGCCCTCCCGAAAAGATGAAGCTTCGCGAATGGAAGAAACGGGACATTCGCACACCGGCGCATCTCGTACCCTTGCCGACGCAAGCCGTTGAGATCCTGCGTGACCTACGCCCGTTGACTGGCCCGACCGGTCCAATATTCCGCAGCATGGCGAAGCGTTCAGAGAAGACGCGCTACATGAGCGACAACACCATCAACAGCGCCCTACGCACACTCGGCTATGACACGAGGGAAGAAATTACCGGGCACGGCTTCCGAGCTACGGCCCGGACGCTGATTCGAGAGCTGCTGGGGTGGGATCGCGAGGTCATCGAGCGGCACTTGGCTCACGTATCCGACGAAGAGTTGGGTGGCAGTTACGACCGAACGACATTCCTGGACCAGCGGCGCAGGATGATTCAGCTCTGGGCCGACCTGCTCGACGACTTGGCCGCTGACAAGGCGGCTGCGCTTACGGCCGACATGCGTCAACCTACTTCAGTTGACCAATCCCTCAGCCGACCGGAGGGAGCTGATGTACAGGCGCTCAGACTTGCGGCATAGCTACTCTGTAGCCTTCTGGATCGTCGATCCATTCCTGCAGTGCTGCGCTCGGCCAAGCCGATGCACGGCCGCCTAGATGGACAGGCGATGGAAACCGGCCTTCCGCGACACGTCGATAGATCGTAGAACGACTGAGTGCCGCAATGCGCATCACGTCCCGCAAGCGGTAGAAGGCCGGTGGGGCTTTGGACGTCGGTAGCTTGGGCAGGGGTTTGTGGAAAAACATGGCGAATCCTTCTCGAGCGATTCCGAGAGGATGCGTCTCAATAGGAGTCACGCAAACTCATGCAGGCGCGCCATATCGCGTCGGAGCGTACTCTGTGGCTTACCGCGGAACGCTACGAAAGACAGCGAGGGGTGCGACCGGCCATTGAGTCGAAACCGGTCGGACCGTCCCGTGGTGTGTCACGATTGGGCTAAAACCACGGAAGACCATATGACTCTAAAGGATGCAGCGCGCAGTCCACGCGAACTGATGCAGCTGGCGGTTCAGCTTGCCTCGCAGTGCGTGAGCGAAGAAGGCCGGGTGTCGCCGAAAGTCGGTGCCGTTGTGGCTCGCGACGGCGTGGTTTTGGCCTCTGCATACCGCGGCGAGATGAAACCAGGTGAGCATGCCGAGTACACGCTGCTTGAGCGCAAGCTGCAGGACATCAACCTGGAGGGTGCAACGCTCTACTCGACGCTTGAGCCGTGCACGCACCGAAACCATCCGAAGATCGCCTGTACTGATCGCGTGATTGCACGAAAGTTAAAGCGTGTCGTGATCGGTACGCTCGATCCGAACGCAAAGATTCGAGGGTTGGGCGAGCTGCGGATGCAAGATGCTGGCATCGAAATCACTCGCTTCGAGCCAGACCTGGTGTTGCAGCTGCGCGAATTGAATAGGGAATTTTCAGCTCTGCATCCTGTGCGTGGCATTGAACGCGATGCGTCGCAGATGACGGATCCGGTGAAGCCAGGCGAAGTCGGTCCGAACGGTCACAAGATTGGCTACAACGAGGACGGTGACAAGGTCGAATGGATCCCCTCGGACGAAGAAGAAGGTGAGGTCTGGCCGATGCTTCTCCGTCGCAACGACGCGGCAATCCTGCGTGAGTACAACGATTTGTGGGACAAGGTTTGGTGGAACCGCCACCAGAGCTGGCTGCACCGTCTCGAAACCGGCCAGGAGAAGCTCGGACCAGGCCAGGAAGAAATCTTGGCCACGGCCAAGAAGGCTGCAGACCGTATCGAAAGTAAAATCGGTAGGGTAAACCTTGGTTGGGACGATTTCGAGTGGGGTTTGTTGAGCGGCCGCATGTCTGCGCTCAGCTGGGTTCTTGGCTCTGAATGGGACGAGTCACTCGACACTTGAAGGTCATGATTGACGCCTCAACAGGCCAACGAATTCATTTCAAGTCCCAGCTTTGCAGCTCGCGTGTGGCGAGCAGTGCTGATCGCATGGGAAATCTTCGGCCGCAGGGTGGGGCTACGGCGCATCAGTCCCCGCAACAGAGATGCCTCGATGCAGTTACGCACCTTATCGAGCGCTCATCAGCAATGCAGCGAGCAATCCCAAACCGATCGCAATCGCCGCCGGATTGTCCGGTTTCTCTGAAATCACATCGACGCCTTGCTGCCGAAGGCGCGCCTCGTACTGATCGGCCCACTGCAGCACTTGACCAGGCTGCAAGCCGAGCTGTGTTGCGGCATTTCTGAGTTGCGAGAGGTTTAGTACGGAGTCGCCTGATTCCAGTCTGGAATAGGCGGACTGCGATAGCCCAAGCGTTGCCGCGAGATCGCCTTGCTTGATCCCGCGAGCCTCACGCTGTTGCGCCAATATCTTGCCGACCAAGGCGGGATAGGTGACAAGCGGTTTTTGAGGAGGGGTTGACTTTGCTTGCATGTATGCGTTTAATGCAAATATGTTTAACAGGAGGATACCATGATTCCTATTTCAAATCAGCAAAACATCTGGGCACTTCCCGCAGGAACCGTCATTCGGGTTAACTGCGGTTTCTATGATCATGTGGCGTTGCTCAGTGATCGATGGCTTGGCGGGGAACGTGCTGTTTTGTCGTTTTCGGCGCAAAGCTGTGGGCTTGTCGAGCAATGCATATCGACATTCGCGGCCGGTCGCGATGTAACGGTAGACGGATACCTCGGTGGCTTGCCGCCCGGAACCGTAATGCAGCGTGCGCGATTGAAGCAGGGACAGAGTTATTCATGGACAAAATTCAACTGCGAGCACTTCGTCCGCTACGCGCACGGCGTGCCCGTGGAGAGTCCTCAGTTGCAGCAATGGGCTGTTCTGAGTGGCGTAGCCAGTTTCTTTGCGGTCCTGTCTGCCCGGGTCTAAGCAATAGGCGAGGTAGGGCATCTACTGGCATGGGTGCGTCTCGCAGTAAATCCTAGGCGAAAGGGCAAGATGAGTAAGAGAACCGAAGAGGTCAGCGAGGTAGGTCAACCTGTGGCTAAGTTCCCAATGCCTTCGGAGTTCATGCGCGGGCGCCGACCGGAGTTGTTCAGCGACAGCGTGGGTTTAAATGAACTTATCCTGGAGCGCTCGCGACTGGAATACCACCTGCACTCGCTGACCTCGCGCAGCGAAGAAAAGCAGTTCGAACACTACTGCCGTCAGCTATGTGAAAAACTTATTTGCCCTAACCTGCGGCCGCAAACAGGCCCGACAGGCGGTGGTGACAGCAAGGTCGATTCGGACACCCACGCAGTGGCAACTTCGATTGCCGAGCGCTGGTACGTCGGCCAGGCCGATGAGAAAGGCGAGGCCCTCTACGCGTTTGCCTTTAGTGCCATGCGGGACTGGGCGCGAAAATCCAAAGCCGACGTCGCGTCCATCGTATCCACCGGGCGGCCCTACACGCGCATCTATTTCGTCAGCAATCAGCTCATTCCAGACAAGCGCAAAGGCAAGGCCGAGGACGAGCTATCGCGCAAGTACGGGATTCCTGTGACAGTTCTCGACGGTACATGGCTCGTTGACAAAACGCTCAGTGCCAAGCACACGGAAATCGCCGTTGCGACTTTGGGCATTGGGGACTTCGAGAGGATGCGTTCCAAGAACATCGGGACGAAGGATTTTGGGCGCGCGAAGCGGTTGCAAGAACTTGAAGCCCAGATCGTCGATCCGCAGCGTTATGGCCCCGCGTACTACCAGCTGGTCGAGGACTGTATTGAAGCGGCCTTGCTGGATCGGGGCCTCGGCTCACCCCGCGATGAAGTGTCGGGCCGGTTCGAGCGCGCCATCCGCTTGGCAGGAAAGTTCGGTGCCAGGGTCCAGCTATTGCGCGCAAAGTATCTTGAGATTTGGACCAATTATTGGTGGTTCGATGACCTGACCGCGTTGCGCAAGGGGTTCCTCGACCTCACTTCCGAGTTTCTGGAGGATGCGACCGTTTGGGACATTGACTATCTCGTGAACCTGGCGATCGCAGTACGCGGCAGTTGCCGCGTTGATGGTTTTGAGCCGTCGCAGGCGCATCAAATTGCCGTAAAGCGTGTTGTGGATGCGCTTGAGGTTCTGGCGGCAAGGAAGGGTCAGCCGACCCAAGCTGCTTGGGCGAGGACGCTTCTGCTATTTCTCAGGCTTTTGGATGAGCTGCAAGCGTCAGATCGAGCTCGGTTATACGCGCAATTCCGACAGATCCTGAAGGATGTCAATTTCCTGCCGGAATACCCGATCGACAGCCTGCTCAACTGGTTGGCGGTGCTGTTGGAGGTGGCGCCGATGGACACCGACCTTGCACGTATTGCCGAGGACGTAGCCAACGTCAAGTCAACACGGGCGGGTGTTGCCGCCAAGATCGAGGTCCGAGTCAACCTTGCCATCAACCACCTTGAACGCGATGAGCCCTATGAAGCCATCAGCCAGCTTGGAAAAGCTCAAAGTGCTCTACGAGAGTACCGGAGCATCGATGATCAAGCCTGGCTTTGGCGTCTCTGCGCGCGTGCCTACAAAAAAGCGGGGCTGACATGGGCTGCGAGGTCCACGCTGGTATGCGCGACCAATACGGTATTCAACGACTTCCTCCATGAGGGGGAGTTGTCGCCCCGAGCTGTGGCCCATGCTTACGACCTCATGTGGCGTGACATTGAGCTTGGAAATATCCCGACGGCACTGCAATGGTTGGATCTGTGGGGAACGCTCCATCGCTCCCTCAAATTCCAAGATGGGCCCGACCCCAGGGAAGGAATGCCGATCCAGGCGGCATTTGCGCTCGCGGCGCTCCGTTCAAACGATACAGAGCTGGCCAGCCTCGCTGCGTTACCTGAAATATTCCGGGCATTCAGCCTGCCATTTCCTACCGATGCCGCGCTGACGGCGCTCGGCTATGAAGCCGACGTCGCCGCCAACGCCAAGACGACAGAGGACGACGTGCTGCGGATGGCGGCTTTGCTGCTCAAACAGCCCTTGGCGATGTCGTTGAATCGTCAGGTCGAGTGGCGGCTCGGAGAAACCATCGAGCTGCGGTCCGAGGTCCTTGGGACCACTATCCGGGTTGTAGTCGAGGCGGCGCCAGATCCGCTGATGTTTGCCGAAGGGTTTCTTGGTTTCTTTGAAGCAATGCTGGCGACAGGTTTTGATAGGGGCCTCTGTGCACATCGCGACGAAATTCAGCTGTCAATCACGACGGGCCAAGGCGATCCACTTTCCTGGTCGCTGACAGAGGACGAGTGCGGCGAGAGTCATTTCAGTATCGGTGTTGCAGGGGATGCGACAGCCGTCGGAGTTCAAAATCCCGAAGTTTGGATACGCCTAGCCATGGACATCGTGCTCCAGCTCTTTCACCTCTCCGATGCCAAGGGAGTGAAGCAATTGTTCGGTCCAGGTGACGGTGGCCTCGACCGGGCGGCCTCACTGACGAACGTCCCGTTGATGCTTTCCAACCT
>CALRYR010000141.1:0-9003 GCA_943372425.1 Variovorax sp. YR752
GAAGACCGAGCGGCCGTCGTCGGAACTCGACATCTGGCGCGCCACGTCGACCTGGATCATCCGTTGACCCTGGTCGCCCATGTACTGCACGGCGCCGCCGGCCTGCGTCACGAACGGCGCCGAGCCGCTCTTGTAACCTGCGAAGAGGAACTGGCCGTTGCCGTCGTCGGTGTTGGCCACCGCGACCAGTTGGTCGAGGTTGCTCTGCAGCGTGGTGGCGAGCGAGGCACGGTCGGCGTCCGACAGCGTGCCGTTGCCAGCCTGCACCGTCAGCGTCTTGATGTTCTGCAGGATCGACGTGGCGCTCTGCAGCGCCGTGTCCTCGTGCGACAGCGTGAGCATCGCGCGCTCGCGGCTGGTGGCGAACTGCGACGATTCGGACAGCGTCTGCCTGACGCCCAGCGAGCGTGCCGCGGCAACCGGGTCGTCGCCGGCCGTCAGGAACTTGGTGCCGGCCGACAGCATCTGCTGCGTTTTGAACAGGTTCTGCTGCTGCGAGTTCAGCGCCGAGAGGTTCTGTTCGTAGAAGGTGCTGGTGCTGATGCGCATCACGACTCCTGGATTCGTTGATCGGTGAACGACGGTTGCTTTAGTTGGAGATGCCGAGGATCGCGTCGAACATGGTCGATGCAGTCTGGATCACCTTGGCGTTCGCCTGGTACATCTGCTGGAACATCAGCAGGTTGGCGGTCTCCTCGTCCTGGTTGACACCGGACACCGCCTGCTGGCTCATCTTGATCTGCGAAGCGACGCTGGTCTGCGTCTTCTCCGCCACGCCGACTTCCATGGCCCGGTTGCCCACCGTGCTCACCAGCTGCGCGTACGCGCCGTTGAAGGTGGTCGTGCCGCCGATGACGGTGGCACGTTGCAGGGCCGCGAGCTGCAGCGCGTTGCTGCCGTCGGACACGCCGCCCGCGTTCTTGCTGATGGTGAAGGTGTCGCCGTTGGCAGGCGCGCCCGACATCTTCGTGCTGATGCCGCCGAAGCTGATGCTGGCGCCGTCGACATAAGTCACGGGTGCTCCGGCCGCATACACCGTCGACGTTCCGTCGGCCAGCGTGACCGTCACCGGCGCTGCCGCCGGAAAGCCCGACAGCGTGCCCGTGACCGAGTCGTAGGTCAGCGTGACGTTCGTCGCCAAGGGCGTGGCCAGGTAGCTCGCGTCGACGGTGGCCGTGCTCATCGCGCCGCTGCCCGTATTGCCTGCGGTGTTGCCGGTGACCACCGGCGAGGCTGCGGCCACCTTGGAGGGGTCGGTCACCAGCACGTTCATGTCGCGTGCACCGGTGCGGGTCGGCTGCACCGTGAAACGGTCGCCGGCCGCGGCGGTGCCGCTATCGAGCGCCACGGTCACGCCGTCGAAGGTGGCGGGGAAGGTCGTGAAAGTGCCAACCGAGGCCTTGTCCGACAGGCGCGTGACCGAGTAGGTCAGCGTGCCGGCCACGTCTGTCACTTCCACCGCGTAGTCGCTGGTGGTGAGCGCCTTGCTGTCGGTGATTGCGGCCGAGATCACGGCACTGCCGGTGTTCTTGCCGTTGCCCAGGACCGCCGGCGCGCCGGAGGTGAAGAAGTCTTCGCCCAGTGCGCCGGTCAGGTCCACGCCGAGGTTGTGCTGGTCGTTGAAAGCGTCGGCCAGCGTGATCGCCAGGCGCCCGACAGCGTTCTGCGTCGGGATCAGCGTCTCGGTGCGGAAGGACATCAGCCCGCCCAACGCGCCGCCGGTGATGGCGTTCGCGCCCAGCTCCATCTCGTTGCCGGCCAGGCCGACCAGCGCCACGGCGGTGCGGGTCGGGTCGGCGGCCGAAGGCACGGCCTTCAGGGTCGCGGCGCGGTCGCCCACCACCAGCGACTGGCCGGTGGCAATGAAGACGTTGTACTTGCCGCTGTCCTGCTGGAGCACCTTGACGTCGGCGATCTGACTGAGCTCGCTGACGAGTTGGTCGCGCTGGTCGAGCAGATCGTTCGGCGGCTGGCCGCCAGAGGTCGCGGTGAGCTGGCTGATCTGCTGGTTCAGGCTGGCGATCTGCGTCGCGTAGGAGTTGATCTGGTCGACGCTGCCCTTGATCTGGTCGTTGATCGAGCCGTTGAGGTCGGTCAGGTACTGGTCGGTCGAGCGAAACTTGTTCGACAGCGCCTGTGCCGAGCTGACCATTTGCTGGCGCGCAGCCGGGTCGGCGGGGGTGTTGGCGACGCCCTGCGTGGCCGTGAAGAAGCTCTGCATCAGCGGGCTCAGGCCCGAGGTGTTGTCGGCGAGCAGCGAGTCGATGCGGTCGATCTGCTCGCCGTAGGTGCTCAGGCTTGAGGCCACCGACTGCGCCGTGTTGAGCTGCGCGGTCAGGTAGGCGTCGAAGTTGCGGCTGGTGGTCGTCACCAGGGCACCCATTCCGACGAAGCCGGAGCCGGTGGCAATGGCGCCGTTGGTCGAGATCTCCGCCACCTGACGGCTGTATCCCGCCGTGTAGACGTTGGCGGTGTTGTGGGCGGTGGTGACCAACGAGCTGCGCGCTACGTTGAGGCCACTGAGGCCCGTCAGGAACATGTTGCCGGCCATATGT
The DNA here is from genome assembly GCA_943372425.1 of Variovorax sp. YR752. Classification (GTDB taxonomy): domain Bacteria; phylum Pseudomonadota; class Gammaproteobacteria; order Burkholderiales; family Burkholderiaceae_C; genus Variovorax. The sequence continues at coordinate 2,556 of CALRYR010000141.1, forward strand.
TTCGATACCTGTTTGGGAGGGATGTGAGGGGCACCATGCGGTGCCATGCACTGTTTATCGGCATTCCTCAACGAATCTGAAGAGGTTCCGATGGGGCAAACAGCGAGACTTTCCCCCCTCTTCTCGGCCGTTCGATCGCAGGGTCAGTGCGCTCTGCCCACGCGGAACACACCCACAGCCTGCACCAGTTGGCCCGTTTGCTCCTGCAGCGAGGAAGCTGCCGCCGCGGCCTCTTCGACCAGCGCCGCGTTCTGCTGCGTGACCTGGTCCATCTGCGTGATGGCCTGGTTGATCTGCTCGATGCCCTGCGTCTGCTCGTGGCTCGCCGACGCGATCTCGCCCATGATGTCGGTCACCCGCTTCACGCTGGCCACGATCTCTTCCATCGTCCGCCCGGCCTCGGCCACTTGCGCGCTGCCGGCGCCGACCTTGCCGACCGAGTCGTCGATCAGCACCTTGATTTCCTTGGCGGCGGCGGCCGAGCGCTGCGCCAGGCTGCGCACTTCAGACGCAACCACCGCGAAGCCGCGGCCTTGCTCACCGGCCCGCGCGGCCTCGACGGCTGCGTTCAAAGCCAGGATGTTGGTCTGGAAGGCGATGCCGTCGATGACCGAAATGATGTCGACGATCTTCTTGCTCGAGGTGTTGATGGCGCTCATCGTGTCGACCACCTGGCCGACCACGCTGCCGCCACGCACCGCGACTTCCGAGGCCGAGGCCGCGAGTTGATTCGCCTGACGCGCGTTGTCCGCGTTCTGCTTCACTGTCGAGGTGAGTTCTTCCATCGAGGCGGCCGTCTGCTCCAGCGAGCTGGCCTGCTGCTCCGTGCGCGAGGACAGGTCCTGGTTGCCCGAGGCAATTTCGCTCGACGCAGTAGCGATGGTGTCGGTGCCGTCGCGCACCTGGCTCACGACGCGCACCAGCGCTTCGCGCATGGCTTCCACGGCACGCGTGATGGCGCCGATCTCGTCGCGCCGAGGCGATGCGAGCGAACGCGACAGGTCACCGTCGCCGATGCGCTGCACATGCTCGCTCAGGACGGTCAGCGGCCGCACGGTGCGGCGGATGTAGATCACCAGCGCCACGCCCAGCAGCGCCGCCGCCAGTGCGATGAACAGGCCGAGCCCGACCATCTGCTCGTACAGCGGGTCCAGCACCTCGGCGGCCGGTATTTCTGCCACGACGCGCCAGCCGGTCATCTGGCTCTTGGCCACCGATGCATATCGCTGGCCTTCCGCACGCGCGTCGAGCACGGCCGGTGCGTCCTCGATCCAGAGCGCATCGGGCTCGGTCACGCGGCGCACCCATGCGGCGGCGCCGGCGCCGAGCACGTCTGCGAGCGGCTTGCCCGCGGCCGTCGGATGGAACACCAGCCGGCCTTCGCCGGCCGGATCGAGGATGTAGAGACCGCCTTGTTCGAAGATGCGCGTCTGCTTGACGGCTTCTGCGAAGGCGGCCTGCTGCTGGGAAATGTCGAGGCCGATGTACAGCACCGCGACCACCTGGCCCGCTGCGTCGCGCACCGGGTCGTAGACCGTGATGTAGGGGCGGCCGAACAAGGTGACACGACCCATGAAACGCTTGCCGCTGCGCAACACCGGGTAGGCGGCGCTCTTGCGGTCGAGCAGCGTGCCGACGGCGCGCTCGCCGTTCTCCTTTTTCACCGATGTGGTGACGCGGCGGAAGTCTTCGCCGACCGCCACGAACACCGTGGCATTGGCGCCGGTGAAACTGCTGGCGAACTGGTCGACCTCCTGTGTCGATGCGGCGTCGATGGGGGTTCCGCCAACGCTCAGCGCACCCTTGGCCGCATCGTCCAGCACGAAGCTGGCGGCGAACTGGCGACGGAACACGCCGAACGCGTTCTCGGCGTTGAGCTGCATCGTCTGGTCGAAGATGTCCAGCGACTTCGCGATCGCTTCGGCCTTCGCGTTGGCGTACTGTGCGGCGCTCTCGCGGTGCTGGGTCGAGCCCAGCATGTAGAACACACCGAGGATCAATGCCGTCACCGCGACGATCGCGAGCGTGGCCCTGACACTCAGCGTACGGACCAGGGAGACGTAGGCGGGCGGGGTGGCGGAAGCGTTCATGGGTGTGTCCGGCTAGAGGTTGATGTCAGAACTCGGTCCAGTCCCCGTCGCCGCTGGCCGGCAGGGCCTTCGGCGCGGGCTTGCGGGCCGGCAGTGCCGCCATGGCAGGCCGTGCAGCGGCCTTCGCGCGCGGCGCAGCTGCAGCACTGCGAGGCGCCGGCTTCGCCGTCACCGGCGTGAAGCGCGGCTCGACCCGCGCGGCACCTTCCGCCGTGCGGAAGATGCTCACCGTTTCGACCAGGCTGCCTGCCTGCTCCTGCAGCGAGGCGGCGGCCGCAGCGGCTTCTTCCACCAGCGCCGCGTTCTGTTGCGTGACCTGGTCCATCTGCGTGATGGCCTGGTTGATCTGTTCGATGCCTTGCGTCTGCTCGTGGCTCGCGGAGCTGATCTCGCCCATGATGTCGGTCACGCGGCGAACGCTCGCCACGATCTCTTCCATCGTCTGGCCCGCTTCGGCGACCTGATGGCTGCCCGCCTCGACCTTGCTGACCGAGTCGTCGATCAAACCCTTGATTTCCTTGGCAGCTGCCGCCGAGCGCTGCGCCAGGCTGCGCACTTCCGAGGCGACCACGGCGAAGCCGCGACCCTGTTCGCCGGCACGCGCGGCTTCCACGGCCGCATTCAGCGCCAGGATGTTGGTCTGGAAGGCAATGCCGTCGATCACCGCGATGATGTCGACGATCTTCTTGCTCGACGCATTGATCGAGCCCATGGTGTCCACCACCTGGCTCACCACGTCGCCGCCACGCACCGCCACTTCGGAGGCAGAGGCGGCCAGCTGGTTGGCCTGGCGCGCGTTGTCGGCGTTCTGCTTCACCGTCGAGGTGAGCTCTTCCATCGAGGCGGCGGTCTGCTCCAGCGAACTGGCCTGCTCTTCCGTGCGCGACGACAGGTCCTGGTTGCCCGACGCGATCTCGCTGGACGCGGTGGCGATGGTGTCGGTCGACACCTTGATCCGGCCCACCACCTCGATGAGCTGGCTCTGCATCTGCTGGATCGACAGCAGCACGCTGCCGGCCGCCGAGCGGCGTGTGTCGATGCGGGCCGTGAGGTCGCCGGCAGCGATGCGGCCGACGATGTCCGCCGCGTAGCCGGGCTCGCCGCCGAGCTGGCGTGCGAGCTGGCGGGCCACGAGCGTGCCCAGGCCGACGCTCACCAGGATGCCGATCAGGCCCAGCCCGATCATCCACAGCCGCGAGTCCGCATAGGTGCTCGCCGCCTGCGCTGCGCTGTTCTTGGCACGGGCATCGCTGTACGCCACCATCTTGTTGAGCACGCCTTCGAGCCCGCGCGACTCGGCCAGCAGCTTGGTGTTCTCGTCGACCACCAGGCCGTCGAATTGCGAGATGTCCAGCGGCTGCTTGTTGATGAGCGCGACGAAGTCGGTGAGGCGTTTCTTGAGCGCGGGTGCCGATGCGTCGTAGTCCTTCAACAGCGCTTCGCCTTCGGGCGATCGCTGGAAGAAGGGCTTCACCTCCTGCATGGCAGCGTCGAGGGCCGTCAAGGACGACGTCAGGTCCTTCGCGCCCGCGCTGCGTTCACCACGCGTCGAGGCCGACAGCAGCCCCGTCTGAGCGCGGCTGGCATAGAGCAGATGGATGTTGGCCTGCTGCGTCTCCTGCAGCGTCTGCAGCTCATCGCTGTAGAGCCGTTCGGCCGAGTCATTGATTCGCCCCATCTGGACGATGCCGAATGCACTGACTGCCGCGCCGATGGCGGCGACGATCAGAAAACTCAGGACGAGCCGGGTCGTGACCCGGAGCTGTTGAAACCACTGCATCAGTTTTCCTTTCAATGGCGGGCCGGAGGCCCGCAAAGCCACGGGGCGACACTGCGTTCGCCCCCTGGGATCTCTCAGCGCGGGCGACGAGGTCGCCTCATTTGTTCTTGCATCGCGATGCCGTCAGAACTCGGTCCAGTCGCCCTCCGCGGCAGCCATCGTCAACTTCGGTTCGACAGCTCTGCCCTTCGCGGGCAGCGCCGGCTTCGGTGCCGAGGCTTGCGTGCGGCGTGCGGCCGGCGCAGCCGCCCTGGCTGTCGGGGTCACGCGGCGAAGAACGCGCGGTGCGGCGTCGCTGCCGCCGTTCAGGGTGAAAACGCTCACGACCTGCGACAGGCTGCCGGCCTGCTCCTGCAGCGAGGCGGCGGCCGCAGCGGCTTCTTCCACCAGCGCGGCGTTCTGTTGCGTGACCTGGTCCATCTGCGTGATCGCCTGGTTGATCTGCTCAATGCCTTGCGTCTGCTCGTGGCTCGCGGCGCTGATCTCGCCCATGATGTCCGTCACTCGCTTCACGCTGGCGACGATCTCTTCCATGGTCTGGCCCGCCTCGGCCACCTGGTGGCTGCCGGCCTCGACCTTGCCGACCGAGTCGTCGATCAAACCCTTGATCTCTTTGGCGGCAGCCGCCGAGCGCTGCGCCAGACTGCGCACTTCCGAGGCGACCACGGCGAAGCCGCGGCCCTGCTCGCCGGCCCGTGCCGCTTCCACGGCCGCGTTCAGCGCCAGGATGTTGGTCTGGAACGCGATGCCGTCGATGACCGCGATGATGTCGACGATCTTCTTGCTCGAGGTGTTGATGGCGCTCATGGTGTCGACCACCTGGCTGACCACGCTGCCGCCGCGCACTGCCACTTCCGAGGCCGACATGGCGAGCTGGTTGGCCTGGCGGGCGTTGTCGGCGTTCTGCTTCACCGTCGAGGTGAGCTCTTCCATCGAGGCGGCGGTCTGCTCCAGCGAACTGGCTTGTTCTTCCGTGCGCGACGACAGGTCCTGGTTGCCCGAGGCGATCTCGCTGGAGGCCGTGGCGATGGTGTCGGTGCCCTGGCGCACTTCGCCCACCACCTTCGCCAGGTTCTCGTTCATGCTGCGCAGTGCCAGCATCAGCTGGCCGGTCTCGTCGGTGCTCGTCACCTCGATGCGGCTGGTCAGGTCGCCCGAGGCCACGGCCTCGGCCACCACCACCGCGCGGCGCAGCGGCTGGGTGATGCTGCGCACCAGCGTCCAGGCCAGGCCGACGCCGAACACCAGCGACAGCGCGCCGCAGATGATCAGCAGCATCGTCAGGTTCGCACGAATCTCGTCGGTCCGCTCGGAGGCGAGGTCGAGCTGAGCACGCTCGGCCTGCACCATCTCCTGCACGCCGGCCACGTACTCGCGGGAGGTCGGCTCGAAGCGCTGATCGAAGATCCTGTTCGCACCCTCCGTGTCGCCGGCGATCTTCGCCTTACTGACTTCCTCGCGCGCGGCCAGGTAGGCCTTGCGAAGTTCACCGATCTTGGCGAATCGGGCCTTCTCTTCCGGTGTGTCCATCCGGCCTTCGATGAACTTCTGCAGTTCGTTCGTGTCGGTGATCGACTTGGCCGTCGCCGGCGCGAAGTAGGCGATCAGGCTGGCGTCGCTGCTCTTGGCGATGGCCGCGGCGCGCTGCACACCCGAGGTCGTGTGGCGCAACCAGTCGGAGCCGGCACGCTCCGTCTTGATGTTCTGCTCGACCATCTGACGGCTCTCCTCGCCAAGCTGGCGAAGCTTCAACACCGCCAGCACCGTGCTGGTGAGAGACAGGGCAAGGATGATGCCGACGACGATCGTCAAGCGCTTGCCAATGGAAACGTTGCTCAGGAACATGCTCAAAACTCCAGAAATGGCTCGGTACGAATGCGGTTGGATGGTCAGAAGGTTTCCCAGCCGTCGCCCGCGGCGGCCGTGGCCGCTTCACGGGGCGCTGCCGCTGCGCGCGGTGCGGGCAGCGCACGGGCGGCGCCGGCTGGCTTGGAAGACCGGGAAGAAGAGAGGGCCACGCGGCTGCCGGACGGACGCACGCCGCGTGCCGGTTCACCGTGGAGCTTGAACACGCCGACGACCTGCGACAGGCTGCCGGCCTGCTCCTGCAGCGAGGCGGCGGCTGCAGCGGCTTCTTCGACCAATGCGGCGTTCTGCTGCGTGACCTGGTCCATCTGCGTGACGGCCTGGTTGATCTGTTCGATGCCCTGGGTCTGCTCATCGCTCGCCGAGCTGATCTCACCCATGATGTCGGTGACGCGGCGCACGCTCGCCACGATCTCGTCCATGGTCTGGCCCGCTTCGGCGACCTGATGGCTGCCCGCCTCGACCTTGCTGACCGAGTCGTCGATCAGGCCCTTGATTTCCTTGGCCGCCGCCGCCGAGCGCTGCGCCAGGCTGCGCACTTCGGATGCGACCACGGCGAAGCCGCGACCCTGTTCGCCGGCGCGGGCGGCTTCCACGGCCGCGTTCAGCGCGAGGATGTTGGTCTGGAAGGCGATGCCGTCGATCACCGCGATGATGTCGACGATCTTCTTGCTCGACGCATTGATCGAGCCCATGGTGTCCACCACCTGGC
>CALRYR010000142.1:0-8975 GCA_943372425.1 Variovorax sp. YR752
CAGGTGCGCTACAGCGGGCCGCCCATCGACCAGGCCGGGCTGCTGGCCTACATCGTGAGCTTTCGCAACCACAACGAATTCCACGAGCCCTGCGCCGAACGGATGTTCTGGGACATCTGGCGCCGCTGCCGGCCCACGCAGCTGAGCGTGTACGCGCGCTACACGCGCCGCGGCGGCCTGGACATCAACCCGTTTCGCGCCAGCTGGCCGCAGGCGCTGCCGCCGAACACGCGGACCGCGCGACAGTAGCCATAGTAGGCATGCGCCTACATCCCCCGACGCCCGACGCCTCGATACTCGTCACCTTTGTGTCCAAGGACATCTGAACGTGAACGTGTTGATCGTCGACGACAACGAAGCAGCCGCTGATCTGCTGCAGGAACTGCTTTCGCTGCAGGACCACACCGCGCGCTGTACCTATTCCGGTACGCAGGCGCTGGAAGCCTGCGCGAACGAGATCTTCGATGTGGCCCTGGTCGACATCACGCTGCCGGACCTGCCGGGTACCGAGGTCGCGCGTCGCCTGCGCGCGGGCGCGCATCCGCCGCTGCTGGTGGCCGTGACCGGCCTGTCGTCGCAGGACGCCGGCGCCTCGGAAGCCGGGCTGTTCGACCACCATCTGCAGAAGCCCATCGACTTCGACGCCCTGGACCGCATCCTCGAGCGGGCCGGCCACCGATCCTCCGCCGCTTCATGAAGGCTTCGCCGGGCGCGCGCAGCTGGATGGCTGCCGGCGTGCGTCACGAGTTGCTCACCCGGGCCCTGCCCGCGCTGCGCCACGACATGGCGGCCCCGGTGTCCGTGATGCGCATGGGCCTGCTGATGCTCAAGCGGCAGGTCGCCGCGCCCACCATCGACGTGGCCGCCTGCGAGTCGCGCGTGGCGCTGATCGACAGCCAGATCGGCGAACTGGTGAGCGCCGTGCGCTCGCTGCGCGACTGGGAACTCGCCACCGACGACGAGGGCATCACGCGCCGCGGCCTGGTGGTGCAGTGCGTCGGCCTGATGCGCGCCGCCTTCGACCTGCACGGGGTGCGCCTGCAGGTCGACGAATCCCTCACCGCCGAAGACGCACCGGGCGCCGTGCCCTGGCCGTCGGGTGCGTCGTTGCGCTACCTGATGCTGGGTGCGCTGGGCTACCTGCACGACACCGCGTCCGACGTGGGTGGGATCGCGGTCGAACCCGATGGCGATGCGGCCCTGGTGCTGCGTGTCGTTGCGGGTGCGTCCGATGCGGCGGATCCGATGGCCGGGGCGCACCGCGCGCCGCGCAAGCTGGCGATCGATGCCATCGCGCTGCAGTCGCTCGGCGAAGACCTCGGTTACGCGCTGACCATCGAGCGCGACAGGGTGCGTTTGCCGCTCACACCGGGCTGAGTGCGCCGCGGCTGGCGTGCCGCGCTGGCACCGGCGGCGGTCGCTTCGCGCGCCAGCTGCCGGCGGTGCGTCTTCAGGAAAGCCAGCAGCCGTGCCTCGGCCGCGTACAGCCGCCGCACGCTCTTGGCCTGGCCGGCGATCTTCTGCCACACGTCGGTCATCGTGCCCGCGTCCTGGGCCAACGTCGCGCCGAGCGCGAGCACTGCGGGGTGCACGTAGGCCTTCTTGCAGACCGCCGGCGTGTTGCCGAGCTGCCGCGCCACCGCGGTGATGATCTCCTTGGCGCTGTAGCGCATCGACGGCGTGGCGTCGCCAGCGTCTCGGCTGTCGCAGGCAAGGCGCGTCAGCTCCAGCGCCTGCACCGTGCCATGCCAGGTGCGGAAATCCTTGGCGGTGAAGTTCTCGCCCGCCGCCTCGCGCAGGTAGTCGTTCACGTCGGTCGATGACAGCCGGCGCGGCGTACCGTCCTCATCTTCGTACTGGAAGAGGTCCTGCCCGGGCAATTGCTGGCAGGCGCGCACCACCTTCGCCACCCGCGGGTCGTCGACTTCGGCCTCGTGCATCACGCCGCTCTTGCCGCGGAAGCGCAGCTTCAGCGAACCGCCGCGCACGGCCGCATGCTTGTTACGCAGCGTGGTGAGGCCGTAGGAGCCATTGGTGCTGGCGTATTCCTCGTTGCCCACGCGCATGAAGGTGGTGTCGAGCAGGCGCACCAGCGTCGCCAGCACGCGCTCGCGGCCGAGCATGCCGCGCTTGCCGCCGGCGCCGAGGTCGCCGAGATCACGTACGACGCGGGCGCGGATGCGCGGCAGTGCGCTGCCGAAGGCTTCCAGCCGCTCGAACTTGCTTTCGTCCTTCAGCAAGCGCCAGTCGGGGTGGTAGCGGTACTGCTTGCGACCGCGTGCATCGAGGCCGATCGCCTGCAGGTGGCCGTTGGGCAGCGGGCAGATCCATACGTCGGTGTAGGCCGGCGGAATGGCCAGGCTGCGGATGCGCCCGATCTCATTGGGGTCGCGCACCCAGGCGCCGGTGGCGTCCTTGTAGCGGAAATGCTCGCCCTGGCGAAAGCGCCGCAGGCCCGGCATCTCCGGGTTGACATAGACCAGGCCGTTGGCGAGCGGGGTGGGACGCGGCAGTGTTGTTCTTGGCATGCGACGTGCAGTGAATGACTCGCATCGACAATGCAGGGGCGGCCCATGGCCGGGTGTAGGACGCCGCAAGTTCCACGAGTGCGCGCCGCTCCCATGGCCCCCTCCGCGACCGTTTCATTTTTCCTGAAAGCGTTCCATGCCACTTGCTTCCCGCTCCCGCGCGCGCTGTCTCGCGCTCGGTCTCATGGCCGTGCTGGCCACCGGCTGTGCCACCTCGACGGCGCCTGTCGCCCCGGCGACCCCTGTCGCGACGACCGCACCGGTCCGCGTCAAGGTCTTCGTCGCCGCCATGTTCGAGATCGGCCAGAACACCGGTGACCGCGCCGGCGAGTTCCAGCACTGGTACGAGCGCTACTGGAAGGGCGCCACGCCCATCGCCGTGCCCGGCGCGCTGCAGCCGGTGTACTGCAACGCCGACGGCGTGTGCGGCGCCGTGCTCGGCATGGGCAAGGTGAACTCGTCCTCGTCGATGCAGGCGATCCTGCTGAATCCGAAGTTCGATTTCTCGCAGGCCTATTACGTGATCTCCGGCGTGGCCGGCACCCCGCCGCAGCGCGGCACCATCGGCGAGGTGAGCTGGGCGACCTGGCTGGTCGACTACGACCTGGGCCACCGCTGGGCGCCCGAAGAAAACAAGGCCGGCGAGCCGACCTTCATGCCACGCAAGGGCTACGAGGAGTACCGCCGCTTCCAGCTCAACCCGGCGCTGGTCGGCTGGGCCATGAAGCTCTCGGGCGATACGCCGCTGAAGGATTCCGACAGCGCCCGCAAATACCGCCTGCGCTACCCCGACGCCGCCGCGCGCCGAGCCCCCTTCGTCGGCACCGGCACGCACATGACGGGCGACACCTTCTTCCACGGCCCGGGCATGTCGAAGCAGGCCCAGTACATCGCCAAGCTCTACGGTGCCGACGACTACGTCATCACCGAGATGGAGGCCGCGGCCATCACCCTCGTGATCAAGCGCACGCATGGCACCGACCGCGTGATGAGCCTGCGCGGCGCAGTCAACTTCGACCAGGGCAACCCGAAGGAAACCACGCTGCAGCACCTGGACCCGGCGCCGGGCGAAACGGCCGGCGGCTTTGCCGAGACGGTGGAGAACATCGCGCTGGTCGGCACCCGCGTGGTGGACCACATCGTCGCTCAATGGCCGCAGTGGCAGGGCGGCGTGCCAGCGTTGCCACGCTGAGGCGTTCGGTCACGGGTGGGCCGGCTGCAACCGGCCCACCACGTTGAAGTCGAAGGGCGTCCAGCGGCTCACCGGGACGCCGGCGCGGCGCAGGCCGCGGCCGGTCCAGGTGTTGCAGGTCTCGAAGAGGTGGTAGCTGCCGACGGCCTCGTAGAAGGTGTCGTCCGGCCCGTAGCCCGCGCCGGGCAGGGCGATGGCCCGGCCGTCCGGCAGGCTGCCGCGCACATGCGCCGCCAGTGCCAGGTACTGGCGCTGCGACAGTGGCATGGCGTAGGCACCCTGGCGCAGTTGCGCACGGGTGAGCCAGGTCACATGCAGGAGCGATGGGTTGGCGCCGAAGAGGGCGCCAACGGCTCGGCGCAGCGTGAGGTCGGTCCAGGTGGGGGTGTGCAGGTAGAAGTCGCGGTCACCCCAGCCGATCGCGATGAACTCGGCGTCGGGTGGCGGCGACTTCGCATCGCGCGGGTTGAACAAAGCGGTCCAGTCGATGGCGGCATTGCGCACCGGCAGGGCCAGGTCGGTGTGCACGCCGTTGCTCAGCACGTAGGCCTCGATGCCCGGCTGCTTGGTCGGTGCCTTCGCGTTCACGGGCCAGAGCATCAACGCGGCGGCCGTGCCGACATAGAGCGCCACCAGCACGGCCAGCGTCAATGCGGTGCCTGCCATCCAGCGAAGGCCGCGTTGCACCGGGGCTTTCAGAACAGCGACGCCGTCTGCGCCGCCGCATCCGGCGGTGTGCGGGCGCGCGACGGGCGGGTGGTGGGGGCCGTGGCTTCCGGGCTGTCGACCCGCACCAGCGCGCCCACGCGCACGCCGATCAGCCGCAGCGGACGCTCCAGCGGCACGCGCTTGAGGCACTGGCCGGCCGTCTGGCGGATGGCCTTGCCGTCGGCGGTGAAGCGGTCGATGGTCTGGTCGCGCGTGGCGATCCTGAAGTCGTCGTAGCGCAGCTTGATGCCGATGGTCTTGCCGACGTAGCCCTTGCGCTGCAGGTCTTCGGCGACCTTCTGGCACAGGTGCGTGAAGATGGCACTCAGCTCGGTGCGGTCGCGCACCGCGTGCAGGTCGCGGTCGAAGGTGGTCTCGCGACTCATCGACACCGGCTCGCTCTCGGTCACCACCGGCCGGTCGTCGCGGCCCCAGGACACCTCGTGCATCCAGGCGCCGGTCGCCTTGCCGAAGTTCGCGATGAGCCAGTCGCGATCCTTTGCGGCGATGTCGCCCACGGTGCGCAGCCCGAACCGCTCCAGCTTGGCCTCGGCCTTCGGCCCGATGCCATTGACCTTGCGCACCGGCAACGGCCAGATGCGCGTCTGCAGGTCTTCTTCATAGACGATCGAGATGCCGTTGGGCTTGTCGAATTCGCTCGCCATCTTGGCGATCAGTTTGTTGGGCGCCACGCCGATCGAGCAGGTCAGCCCGGTCGCGTCGAAGATCGATTTCTGGATGAGCCGCGCCAGCACCCGGCCGCCTTCGCGCTGGCCGCCGGGTACCTCGGTGAAGTCGATGTACACCTTGTATGATGAAAGTAGATGACGACGACGCCGCTGTATGTCTGACTGGTGAGAGCCAGCAGAAAGGCGTGGGGCAAGTTTGCTGTCTCTCAATGGAGACAAAGCTTCGCTTCTGTGTATTCCAACCCTTTGGAAAACGGCGTTTTGGTGAGTTGGGATACAACCATCCAAATCGTCGGAAAGCCTAGCCATTCCAAAGAGGAAGGTGGCGGGGTGCGAGTCAGGGGAAGTGGTCAAGCCTTGGCCAGTGGCGTCCAGTTCAACTCCTTCACAAAAAGCCGGCGGTACTCGGTGTCGATTTGAGCCGGGGCTTGGCGCACATAGGCTTCTGCTTTTGTGCGCGCATCGCCGTTTAGATTTCGAAGATAAGTCAGAGCATCTTTTGCTGACGGCATGGTTCCGTTAACCCCTCCAAATTTGCAAGGCAGGTTGGTCCATACCACTCCTTCAATTTCGTTCTCCTCAGCCCACTTCCCGATCCTCTCGAACTCTTTTCCTTCTGAGGCGCTCGCGCCGCTGCAATGCCAAAACCCGATGTATTTTTCGATCCATCGACCTGTCGCTTCTGGGTGCTCTCGAACACCAAGTGCCCGTTTAGCTTCGTTCAGGTCGGTGACTTTGAGTAGGCACCAACAAGTCTGTACGTTCGGCATGCCTGGACAAAGCACTAATGTGAGACGGCCATCTGCCGACTGACGCGCAAACTCGACCGGGAGTGAAGGACCGTCCATGTGCCACTGGCCTAAGCATGGAAGATCTTTGGGAGTGTGGATCAATGATCCCCATCCGATGCAGGCAATTCGGTTTCCCATCGTGGCGTTTCCTGACGTCAAAGTGTGATTCCTAGAGCGGTGAATGGTCTTGAATTTCGCCAACCCAAAGGTGCGAAGGCATGTGGCGCTGTATCAAGGTTAGTGGCAGAGTTTCCTGTGCTTATTTGGGACGCTTCTGATGGGCGGTCAACAACGCTCAAGGTCCTTGGGCGTCCGCGCTCTACATCAAGCCGCACCGTTACTGAAAAATTTGGATGACAAGCCCGCCTCGGTTTGGACGATCGCACAGCTCCCACAAGGTTGATCTTGACCGCGCCTTTGCGCTGAGCACCCTGATGCCACTCGACTCGACTGCGAAGGGACCATTACAGCAATGTTGTTTGCCCTGTTGACCGGCGATCGTGGCCTTGCAGCGCGAATGAATTGTGTCTGTGTCGCCTAGTTCTTGCTTCCTACTGAACGCGGCTTGAGGAGGTTCTGACTTTAAGGGCGCTCGCGGTCCCTAAAACGGGATCAGGTGCGAATCAGGATGACACGATGCCATCGCCGCTGCTATAGTCAAACATCTGGTTACGTTTTTTATACTTAAACGGAATGGATGGCCCGCCCTGCAGGAGGAGGCTCTCAGTTAAGCGAGCACGTTTGTGCGCCACAGTGCTGCAGCAGACGACTAAACGCGACTGCTGTTGATCCAATGCTTGTTGGCTCGCGGCTGTCTGACGGCGATGAATCCTCCCAAGCCCAAGTTTTTTCTGCTCGCAGGCAGCATTTCTCGATCAACGTCTGCGAGTGCCGTGGACCGCGCTCATGATTTCGTCCGAGAAGTAACGAAAAAGGTGTTGAGTGCTGGCGATGGCTTTGTGGTCTTCGTCGCAGCCGAGCCTGTTAACGATGAAGGACAGTCGTTAGTGTTCGATTGGACGGTTCTGCGCGAAGTTGAAGCCTCATTCCCGGAACCAGTAGCCCTTCCGCGTGTTGTCATCGTCACTTCGGACCGCGCACGGCGCGAAAAGATGAACGCTGAACAGCGGCAGTTGCTCGCACGACTGTCACAGCGAAATCTGATGGAAATGGCGATCATTCCAGACGACCTTGTCACAGGGGGAAACGTTGGTGACGAGCAAGCTGAGCGTGCGGCCGCGATGATTGCACTTGGCGGGGGCAAAGGCGTAGCAGACCGCGCGCGCAAGCTCATGAGGAAAGGCCGACCGGTTTACCCGATGGACCTGGTCTTGGGGGCAAACAGTGAGGACGGTGATGGTGCAAGCGCGTTGCACAAAGCGTTCATGTCGGCGCCCCTGACCTTCTTAAGCCACACGGGCGACTCCGCGCGGCCCAAGAGCTTGGCGCTTTCTCTTGAGGAGCCGATTCAACCCGTCGCTGCCATTGCAGCCGGTGTTGTGTCCCTACTCGAAGAGGAGCTGAGTGCGGAAGTGCGCGCGGCGCCAACTGACGTCCTTGTTCTGACTGCATTGCCCGTAGAGCTTCACGCTGCTCGAACGGCGTTTGGCATTGACGACGAAACTCCTTCTGCAAAGACAAACATCGGTCAAATTCACTGGCGCGCGCAGATCCCGACCGGCAAGGGCGGCCTTGCCACCTGCACAATCGCCACGTTTGGTACTGCGGGCAACGTCGACGCTGCGGCTTCAACGGCAAGTCTTTTAGCTGAGTTCAAGCCAAAACTGGTCGTCATGATTGGCATCGCCGCTGGCATGCGTTCCAAAGTCGCCTTGGGTGATGTTGTGATCTCAGATCGTGTGGTGGCTTACGAAGGTGCGGCGCTTGTTGAGGGCGGCGGCAGCCAAGCGCGGCCTGAGATGTTCAGACCTGCTTACTCGGTTCAGCAGGACGTTACGAACTACCTTTCCTCCCGTGAGTCTGTGAAGGTTCGGCTTGAGCGTGCATGGCGAGCCCAGGGCTTGCATTTTCCCCAGAGCTCCGTTGCTGGCGAAGTGTCGAACGATACGATGCCAAAGCCATCGACCATCGCGAGCGGTGAAAAGCTTCTGCGTGATCCGGGCAAATTCATGCAACTTCGAGAGCTGCATGGAAAAGTTGAATCCGCAGAGATGGAGGCCGCAGGTATCTTTGCAGCGTGCTATCAGGCCAACGTCGACGCAGTGGTCATCAGGGGCATCAGCGACTTCGGCGATTCCACGAAAGACAACCAGTTTCACGACCTAGCGGCCAAGGCCGCCGCAATCGTGGCCGCAGACATGGTTGCCTACGGTCTGATCGTGTGAAGGCATGACTATTTTTTTAACGCAGTCGCAAGCGCTTTAGAGCGCTCGGAAGGAGGCGCCTTGCCTTTGACAAATACAGAACTCCTCTGGTACGACAGCAATGTTCTGCGCCTCACCCAGCAAAAGCGCACCGAATACCACGGGCAGGTTGACCGCTTGATCAAGGAGTTGCGCAAACACGTTGGGAATCAACCCGAATTAACCGTCACCAAGGTTGTGAAGGCTGGTTCGTTCGCCAAATACACCATTCTGCGCAAAACCAACGACGATCCGGTGGACGTGGACGTCGTTTTCTACATCGCTGGCGACGATCTCGATCATGAGACCTTTTCCGAACTGAGCGACACGATCTACCAATTGCTCATCAAAATCTATCCGACCAAGAAGGTCGAGGACTTTGAGATCCAACGGCGGGCGGCCACGGTGACCTTCGTCGGCACTGGTCTCGCGGTGGACATCGTTCCGGTGCTTCAGGATGGAAATCGCCCGGATTACGGATGGCAGTTTGACATTCAAGACGGCACAAAGAGTGAGACGTGCGCGCCTTGCTCATTGCAATTTGTGGCCAACCGCAAGAATGCGGACAAACACTTCAGGACCTTGGTTCGACTGGGAAAACGGTGGAAAAACCACATGAAACCAGGCGGGCTGAAATCCTTTCACGTCGAGCTGATCATGGCGCATCTGCTGGAGGTGAATGGAAGCGGTGGCAGCATAGAGCA
>CALRYR010000143.1:0-8964 GCA_943372425.1 Variovorax sp. YR752
GCGCGCCTTGCCGTAGCGCGACAGCGCTTCGAGCGCGGCCAGCTTGCGCACGTCCAGGTCCTTGCGCGGGCTCCAGAACTCGCGCTGGATGCGGCCTTCGACGAAGGCGATCAGGCCCTGTTCCATCGGTGCTCGCGCGTCGTCGGGCAGCGCGAAGGCCGCGTCGATGGCGGCCGCTTCGTTCGTTGCCGCGAGCAGGTACGACGTGAGGATGTCGCTGCCGCGGTTCGATTCGCCGTCGCGCGGCGGGAAGTAGCTCGCGAGCCCGTCGCTGTCGAGGTAGCTCGGCAGTTGTGCGACCACGCCCTGCCACAGCTTGCCGTCGCGCAGGCCGATCGACTTGCTGGTCTTCTGCTCCAGGCAGGCGAACGGGTAGTTGGCGAACCAGTCGCGCACGCCCGGCATGCCTTCGGCCAGCTTGGGCTGCAGCGACATCTTCAGGCCGCCTCGGCCGGGCAGGGCATCGGCTGGCGGGGCGACGTCGAGCGTGAAGCTGCCGTCGACCTGCACCAGCGTCGCCTGCTGCACCGTGAGCGGCACGGCCGGCACGATGCGCTGGCGCACCTTGAGCGCGTCGCGCGCGCCGCTGATGGTGTCCTTCGCCTCGATCTCCCACAGGATGGCTTCGGCGCGCGTCTGCGCGAGCTGCGCGGGCGCCGTCACGTTCCACGCCACCTCGCGCGATTCGCCGGCCGGGATGTCGATGGTCTGCGTCTCGAGCGTGAGCAGCGTGGCGCGTGGCGACGCCTCCACCTTCATCGCCTTCTGCGTCGTGTTGCGCAGCGTGATCTGCGCGCGGAACTGGTCGTCCTCGCGCACCAGCGGCGGCAGGCCGCTGATGATCTGCAGGTCCTGCGTGGCCTGGATGCTGGCCTGGCCGGTGCCAAACAGGCCGGTGCCCATGTCGGCCACCGCGACGATCTTGAAAGTGGTCAATGCATCGTTGAGCGGCACCGTCACCACGGCCTGGCCGTTGGCATCGAGCACGATCGACGGGTTCCACAGCAGCAGCGTCTCGAGCAGCTCGCGGGTCTGGCCCTTGCCGCCGCCCCCGCCCGCGGGCACGGCCTTCTTGCCGTAGTGCCGGCGCCCGACGATCTCCATCTGTGCCGTCGAGGTGCTCACGCCCCAGCTGCGACGCTGCAGCATGGCTTCGAGCAGGTTCCAGCTGTCGTTGGGCATCAGCTCGAGCAGGGCTTGGTCGACCGCGGCCAGCGCGACTTCGGCGCCGGCGGCGGGCTTGCCATCGGGCAGCTTGCCCGTGATGGTGATCTGCGCCTTGCCGCGCACCGGGTAGCTCGGCTTGTCGCTCGCGACCTTCACGTCGATGCGGTGCGCCGATGTGCCCACGCGGATTTCGGCCAGGCCGAAGCGGTAGGCCGGCTTGCTCAGGTCGACCAACGCGGTCGGCGCGACGTACTCCTTGCCCTCGACCCAGAAGGCGGTCCACCACTCGCGCGGCGCCTTGAAGCCCCAGGTGAAGAAGCTGTACCAGGGCACGTCGCGCAGCCGGCCGCGCAGCGCCAGCACGCTCACGTAGGCGTTAGGCCCCCACTCGGGCTTGACCTCGAGCGAAACGGTTGGGTCCTGGCCGTTGAGCTGCACCACGTGCGTCTCCAGCACGCCTTCGCGTTCCACCGCGACCAGCGCGGTCGAGAAGCGGAAGGGGCTGCGCACCTGGAACTTGGCGACTTCGCCCGGCTGGTAGTTCTTCTTCTCCGGCAGCACGTCGATGCGGTCGTGGTCCTCGCCGCCGAACCACAGCTCGCCCTGCTTGGTCACATACACCGAGCTGGCGGCCTGGCTCTCGCGGCCTTCCTTGTCCGTGGCCGTGGCGATGAGTTCGACCTGGCCCGCCTCCTTCAGCGCCGCCTCACACAGCACCAGGCCGCGCGAATCGCTGTTGCCGCTGCACACGGTGCCCAGTTCCTTCACCTCGGTCTTGTTGTCGTAGGTGTAGAAGCCGCCGACCATGCGCTTGCGGCTGGTGGTGGTGATGCGAGCGACGGCGTTCACCTGCACCTTGGCATCGGCCACCGGCTTGCCGGTGAGGTCCAGCGCCAGCGCCTGGAACTTGAGCTTCTTGTCGGTCGAGATCCAGCCTTCGGTCTTGAGGCCGGCGACGACCGATGCCGGCCACAGCGTCTGCGTGCTGCGGATCGTCTGCACCTCGCCGTTCGGGTCGGAATAGGTCGCTTCGATCAGCAGCTCCCGCGGCGTCGCCTTGGCCAATGGCACCTTGTCGATGGTGAGCTTGCCGGCGCCGTTGCGGTCGAGCGTGAGCGGCAGCTTGTCGGCGATCACGCGGGTGTCGGCCGACGACGAGGCTTCTTCGTCGGCGTCGGACGCGGCCTGGTCGTCGCGCTTGCGCGGCGGCGAGAAGGTGAAGCTCTCGTAGTCGGCGAAGTCCAGGCTCTTGCCGCGCACCATGGCCGACACGCGCACCGGCAGATTCGCCGCGCCGCCGCCAGCCACGTAGTTGATCTGCACGTCGGTCGGCAGCGCGGTGATCGCGACCAGCGGCTTCTTGTCGCTCGGCGCCACACGGCCTTCGAGCACCGGCAGGCGGAACTCCTCGACGCGGAACATGCCGGTGCCGTAGCTGCGGCGGCCGTCCACGTCTTCTGCCTTGTCTTTGCCGCTGCGCAGTTCGACCTGGTAGACGCCCAGCTTGGCCGCCGGCGGAATCGCGAAGGTGTTGGCCGCGCTCTGGCCGCCGGTGCCGGTCTTGCGCCAGTCGATCGCCTGCGTGAACTGCTGGCCGCTGCCGACGTGCGTGATCACGAGCGTGTCGGGCAACGCGTCGGGCAGGCCGAAGCCCTTGCGGGTCTGCGTGCGGATCAGGTGCTTCATCGACACGGTTTCGCCGACGCGGAACAGCGTGCGGTCGAACACCGTGTGGGCCACGCGATCGGGCTCGGGTTCCTGGCTGGTCGGTACGTTGAAGCGCCAGGGTTCGATGCCGCGCTGCCAGTCGCTCCAAGTGAAGGCCAGGTCTTCGACGGGCTTGGTGTTCTTGTCGCTCGCGTCGGTGAGCGTGGCGCGCGCGCTGACGAAGTAGGCGTCGCTGCTGTACTCGTTCTCGGAGTTGCAGCTCGGCGGCGCAGCGGAGATGCCTTCGAGCGTCACCACCCCGTTCGGGCCGGTCGTGCCGCGCGCGACTTCCCGGCCGCGGCAGTCCGACACGCGCACGGCGGCATTCGGCACCACCTGGCCCTTGTCGAGCGTGGTGACCCAGGCCACCGCGTTCTCGCGGCCCAGCTTGAAGTGCACCGCGAGGTTGGTGGCCAGCGCCGTGGTGCGCACGTACATCGTGCGGCCATTGCCGTAGCGCTCGTCGAGCAGCGATTCGCCCAGCTTCTGCGAGGCGATCTCCAGCACGTGGAAGCCCGGCGTGAGCGGGATGCCGATCACCTCGAAGGGGCGAGGGTCGCCGCTGTCGGCCTTCGGCATGTCGAGCGTCTTCACGCCGGCCTGGCCGCCGAGCAGCGACACCATGCGGGTCTGCACGCTGTCGCGGTTGTCCTTGTCGATCACCTTCGGCAGCGGCGCCTTCACGTCGCGTGCGGCGACCGAGCGGTTCACCGAGTAGCCGTCGTAGCGGCGCACCTTGCGGAACCACGCGATGATTTCCGCATCGGTCGTCGGGTTGAGGTCGCTCACCTTGCCGGGCGTGAGCGCCTGCACCTGCAGGGCGGGCTCCACGCGGCGCACCGTCACCGGCATCATCGCGACGCCGCCGGGCTCGGCCAGGCGCTCGATCACGCCGAAGGGCGAGGCCGCGAACTTGGCCAGCGGTGGCATGGCGCCGGTGGCCGTGGCCAGCGGGAAGCTGTCGGGCGCGCCGAGCGGCCGGCCGGAGGCGTCCTCGAAGGAGGAGGGCAGCGTCACGCTGAACTTCGTGTTCTCGGGGAAGGGCGGCTGGAAGCTCAGGCCGTTGACGACGGCGTCGTCGTTGCCGCTGTCCTCGTCGACCTTCGGCTCGATCGTCTTGCCACCGCCGCTCAAGCGGATCTGCGCGGCCATCTTGCGGGTGACGGGCGCGTTGAAGCGCAGTTCCATCGGCCGCAGCGGCAGGCAGGCGGCCTGCGCGTTCTCGCGCTCGCAGGTGAACGTCGCGGCGAAGGGCTCGCGCACCTCGTAGCTGAAGCGCCGCTCGATCGTGTTCGCGATGCCCGAGGGCGTGGCGACGCCTTTGCCGTACACCAGCTGCATGCGGCTGCCGGCGGTCAGCGTGCGGTTGCACTGCAACGTGGCGAAGCGCAATGGCTCCTTCTGGGCCTGGCGCTCGCGGCCAAAGGCCTTGAGCAGGGCGGTGCGGTCGTCGCCGTCGAGTTGCTTCACCGGGATGCGCTCGCCCACGCCGTCGGCCACGCACCAGACGTTGTCGCGCACGCTCGCGAGCGTGGCCGGGCCGTTGAGCTCGAGCACGAAGGACTGCTGCTCGTCGATCTTTCCATAGCTCGGCTGGATGCTGCGCACGAAGGGACCGCCGGTGCTGAACTCCTGGCGCTGCGGGCCGGTGAGCTCGGCACCCGCGGGCGACTTGAAGCCGGCCACGCGCGTGATCGTGCAGCGCACGCCGGGGGGCAGGTCGTTCTCGAAGTCGTAGACCCACTGCTTCTCGCCGGTCCAGCGTGCGGTGCCCTTGCCCGCCTGCGCGTCGTTGCAGCTGACCGTGTAGGGGGCCGGTGCCTTCGGATCGCCGAAGTTGACGGCCGCCTGGTCGAACTTGGCGACCACCTGCCGCACCCGCGACACCTCGCCCTGGGGGCTGACGCTGATCGCCTGAAGGGCCAGGGCCGGGAAGGTCGCCAGCGCCAGCAGCGCAGCCAGAGCGAATGTGCCTGTTGTCTTTTTCATGTCCTCTCCTCTGAGGATCGGAAGGGTAGCGCAAGTCCTTGACGGTGCCGCCGGCCACGACGGCTCCACTATGATCGGCCGCCATGACCTTGCTGTTGAGCCACCCCGCAGCTGCAGCAGGAGAAGGAAGCGGAGCCGAACGGCCTGCCTCGACGCGCTACTGGGAGGTCGACGCCTTGCGCGGCCTGATGCTGGTGCTCATGACGTTGACGCACCTGCCGTCACGGCTGACCGACCCGATGGGCCAGCCCTTCGGCTTCGTGTCGGCCGCCGAGGGCTTCGTGCTGCTGTCGGCCTTCATGGCCGGACTGGTCTACACCCGCACCGCCTACCGCGACGGCGTCGACGCGATGCGCCGCGCCTTCTGGCAGCGCGCGCTCAAGATCTACATGGCGCAGGCGGCCACGCTGCTGTTCCTGTTCACCATCATCGCGGCGGTGGGCCTGCGCATCGACCAGCCGGCCGTCAAGGACCTCATGTCCTACTACCTCATGCAGCCGCGCGAGGCCTTCGTCTACAGCCTGGCCCTGGTCTACGAGCCGCCGCTGCTGGACATTCTGCCGATGTACATCTTCTTCATGCTGATGAGCCCGTGGGTGCTGGCGTTCTCGCTGCGGCACGGCTGGCTCGCGCTGGCGCTGGCGAGCACGGCTGTCTGGGCGGCGGCGCAGTTCGGGCTGAGCGAATGGATCTACGCGGGCGTCGTGCGCTGGACCGGGCTGCCGGTGCCGTTCCAGGAGATGGGCGCCTTCAACGCCTACGCCTGGCAGTTCCTCTGGTTCATGGGCCTCTGGCTGGGCGCGAGCCGCAGCACGCCCGGCGCGAAGCCGCTGCGGCTGGCGCGCTGGCTGCTGTGGGCGAGCGTCGCCATCGCGCTCTACGGCCTGTACTGGCGGCACCACGGCCCGGACGGGCAGGCGCCGTTCGGCGGCGACGTCCAGCTCAACCTGCTGTTCGACAAATGGGTGCTCGGGCCGCTGCGGCTGGTGAACCTGGTCGCGCTCGGTGTGCTGGTGATCGCGTTCGGCCCGGCGCTGATGCGGCGCCTGCCGCGCCTGCACTGGCTGGAAGCGATGGGGTCGGCCTCGTTGCCAGTGTTCTGCGCGCACCTCGTCGCCGTGCTGCTGGTGCTCGCCTTCTACGGCAGCAGCCAGACGGCGCGCCCCGCCTGGGGCGATGCGCTGCTGCTGGCAGTGGTGTTCGCGGCCCTCTACGCCGTGGCGCGGGTCACGCTGTGGGTCGACACGCGCAAGGCGACGCGGCCCCGGCCCAAAGGCTGAGCGCGCCTCAGGGTTTCGGCCGGAGGGCGGCCGTCGGCACGGCCAGGGCGCCCGGGGTGGGCGTGTCGGCCAGCACCGCGGGTGCTGCCACGTGCGAACTGATCACCGACTGCCACAGCCGGTAGCCGGCGTCGTTCATGTGCAGCCGGTCGCCGAGGAACAGATCGGCACGCGGCCGGCCGTCCTCGCCGATCATCGGCGTGAAGGTGTCGATGTAGTCGGCGTTGGCCATCGTGTGCACGTAGGCCGCGATCATCGCGTTGGTGCTGCGGACCTGGGGCAGCAGTGCTTCGCGCGAGGGGCTGGGCTTGATCGAGATGTAGCTGATGCGCGTGCCCGGCAGCTCGTCGCGCACCGTGTTGGCGAAGCGCGCGAAGCTTTCCATCACCTGCATCGGCGTGCGGCCCTCGGCCAGGTCGTTGTCGCCGGCATAGACCAGCACGTGGCGCGGCTTGTAGCGCACCACCAGGTCGCGCGCGAACAGGCTGCAGTCGGCCATGGTCGAGCCGCCGAAACCGCGATTGATGACCACCGGGGACTGGCGGAAATCCTGCGCGAGGTGCGTCCAGAAGCGGATGGTGGAACTGCCCACGAACAGCACGCCGTCGGTGCCTGGCGGCTTCTCCTTGTCGGCACTCGCGAAGGCGGTGAGCGAACTCTGCCAGCGCGTCATCGCGGCCTGGTATTCGGGCGAGGACGCGACCGTGAGCGTTGCCGGCGAGACCATGCGGGGCTCGGCCTGCGCGATGGCGCTCGTGGCGACGACGCAGGCAAGGCAGAGGGCAGGGAGTGAGAAGACGGCTTTCATCATGGGCATGGCAGTCGAACAACGCGTGGGAGTGGCGCGAGGTTGGCAAGTTTCGCGCCACGGGGGCCGAAAAGGGCGAATGCGCGTCGTAAGCGCAGCGCGCACGCAACAGCAGATGCAGTCAGCAGCGTCTGAAACATGCTGAAACGTATACTGCGTGGCAGCTTCCGGAGGGATCGTCCCGCATGTCTTCGTCAATGCCTGCGACGCCGCGTCCTTTCTGGAACCGGCTCAATACCTTCTTCGCCTTCCCGTTCCAGCCGAGGCCTTTGGCCTACGCACTGGTGCTGTCGCTGTGCAGTCTGCTGGCGCAGGCGCTGTTCTTCATGCCCCGCGGGCTGGCGCTCATCGTCGTCGAGCTCGGCATCCTGCTGGCCGCCAGCCGCTACGGCTTCCGCGTGATCGCGCTGGGCTCGCGCGGCATCGTGCGCGCCAGCGATTTCCCCCGCGAACTCGACGCCGACTGGACGAACCTGCCCTGGAAGCTGTTCGCGGTGTCTCTGGTGCAGGGCCTGGTCGTCGGTGGCCTGGGTTTTGTGAGCCCGGCGCTCGCCACGGTGGGGCTGTTCGCGCTGTCCTTCCTGTTCCCTGCGACGGTCATCGTGCTGGTGCAGTCGTGCAGCTTCTGGCAGTCGCTCAATCCGACCTTCCTCTGGATGACGGTGCGCGCCATCGGCTGGCCGTACGCGCTGCTGTGCCTGTTTCTCTTCCTGCTCAACACCGGCGCGCAACTGGCGCTCGCCACGGTGCTGCCGGCCATCAGCCCCTGGCTGGCGCTGCCGATCTTCAACTTCCTGCTCATCTACTTCAGCTGGGTCATGGCCAGCCTGCTGGGCTACGTGATGTACCAGAACCATGCCGACCTGGGCATCGACCTGCTGCCCGGTGCCGGTGCCGACGAATACGAAGCCGACCGCCGTACGCCGGAGCAGATCGCGCGCGACGAAGCCGATGCCGAGGTCGCACAACTCGTCACCGATGGCGACGTGATCGGCGCGCTGGCGCTAGCCTACGAGGCACAGCGCACCGCGCCCGACGACCTGGCGGCGCAGCGCCGCTACCACCGGGTGCTGCTGCTCGCGCCGGAAAAGCAGGCCACCCTGCTGGACCATGCGCGCCGCTTCGTCCCGCTGCTGATGCGGCGCGACCTGGCGTCCGAGGCGCTCAAGGTGGTTCGGGCCTGCATGGAACGCGACCCCGCCTTCCAGGTCGACGATGCCGACACGGTGCTGGCCTTCGCTCGCCTCGACTGGCGCAGCGGCAATGCGCGCGCGGCGCTGGCTTGGCTCAAGGGCTTCGACAAGCGCTTCCGCGGCCACGTGGCCATCCCGCAGGCCTACGAGCTGGCTGCGCGCGTGCTGGTCGAGGGTCTGGACCGCGTCGACCTGGCGAAGCCGATCCTGGCCGTGCTGGAGGCGCGCCACCCCGAGGCGCCGCAGACGCCCGAAGTGCGCTGGCTGCTGCGCGACCGCAGCGCGCCATCGGCACCGCTGGCGCCTGCCGCCTGACAGCTCCGTCGTTCAGCCCGTCGTCGCGGGCGGTGGTTGCTGCTGCAGCAACGTCCGCGTGACCATGTCGTTCGGCGCCACACGCAGCAGGTGGGGCAGCCACTGTTGCGCCTGTGCACGGCGGCCGGCCTGCAGCAGGCCGCTGGCGCAGACGGTGAGCGTGTCGGCCAGCTCCGCGTGGTCGGGCGCAGTCTTCGCCAGCGCCTGACAGAGCCGCTGCGCATCCTCGAATTGCCCCGCGCGCGTGAAGCGGCGTGCGAGCCGCGCCATGTCGCCCGGCGACAGCCGTGCACCCGGCTTGGCCTGGTTCAGGTAGGCGAGGTAGCTGGCGTGCTGCAGTTCCAGCGTGGCCGGGTCCAGCGCCTGCAGCCGGAAGATGTGCCGCGCCGCGCGATGGAAGTCGTCGCCCGCCGGTTGCAGCCGCGCCAGGTTGAACCAGGCCCGCAGCGCACCGGCATCGTCCGGCCGGTGCTGCACGGCGGCGCGCCACTCGGCGCAGGCCGCG
>CALRYR010000144.1:0-8944 GCA_943372425.1 Variovorax sp. YR752
CAGGACCCGTACTCGATCCGCTGCGTGCCGCAGGTGATGGGCGCCTGCCTCGACAACCTGATGCATGCGTCGCGCGTGCTGGTCATCGAAGCCAATGCGGCATCGGACAACCCGCTGGTCTTCACGGACACCGGTGAAGTGATCAGCGGTGGCAACTTCCACGCCGAGCCGGTCGCTTTCGCGGCGGACATCATCGCGTTGGCGGTGAGCGAGATCGGCGCGATCTCCGAACGCCGCACCGCACTGCTGCTCGACAGCGGCCTGTCGGGCCTGCCGCCCTTCCTGGTGCACGACGGCGGCGTCAACTCCGGCTTCATGATCGCGCAGGTCACGGCCGCGGCGCTCGCGTCGGAGAACAAGTCGCTCGCGCACCCGGCCAGCGTCGACAGCCTGCCGACCTCGGCCAACCAGGAAGACCACGTCTCGATGGCGACCTTTGCGGCACGCCGGTTGGGCGATATGGTGGAGAACACGGCCGTCGTCGTCGGCATCGAGGCCATGGCCGCGGCGCAAGGTATCGAGCTCAAGCGCAACCCGGCGGCGGTGCTGAAGAGTTCACCGCTGGTGGAAGCCGAACTCGCCGCCATCCGCACCAAGGTGGCCTTCCTGGGCAGCGACCGCTACCTCGCCCCCGACATCGACGCCATGCGGCAATGGGCCCTGGCCGCCGAGCTACCCGACGCCCTGCTGAACATCCTGCCCAGCCATTGAAAGGACCCCTGTGCCATGAACGCTCCTGAAAAAATCAACACCGATCCGCGCCACGACCCGACCCGCGTGATCCGCGCCCCGCGCGGCAGCGAACTCACGTGCAAGAGCTGGCTCACCGAAGCGCCGTTCCGCATGCTGCAGAACAACCTCGACGCCGAAGTCGCCGAGCGCCCGCAGGACCTGGTGGTGTACGGCGGCATCGGCCGCGCCGCGCGCAACTGGGAATGCTTCGACCAGATCCTCGCGTCGCTGAAAGTGCTGGAAGACGACGAGTCGCTGCTGATCCAGTCGGGCAAGCCGGTCGGCGTGTTCAAGACGCACGCCAACGCGCCGCGCGTGCTGATCGCCAACTCGAACCTGGTGCCCAAGTGGGCCACCTGGGAGAAGTTCAACGAGCTCGACCGCGCCGGCCTCTTCATGTACGGCCAGATGACGGCCGGCAGCTGGATCTACATCGGCGCACAGGGCATCGTGCAGGGCACCTTCGAGACCTTCGTCGAAGCGGGCCGCCAGCACTACGGCAACGACCTCGCGGGCAAGTGGATCCTCACCGCCGGTCTCGGCGGCATGGGCGGTGCGCAGCCGCTGGCGGGCGTGCTCGCCGGTGCCTGCGTGCTGGCGATCGAATGCCAGCAGTCGAGTATCGACTTCCGCCTGCGCACGCGCTACGTCGACAAGCAGGCCAAGGACCTCGACGATGCATTGGCGCTCATCGCGCACCACACGGCGAAGAAGGAAGCCGTGTCGATCGCGCTGCTCGGCAACGCCGCAGAGATCGTGCCCGAGCTGGCGAAGCGCGCGAAGGCCGGCACCGCGATCCGCCCGGATCTCGTGACCGACCAGACCTCCGCACACGACCTGATCCACGGCTACCTGCCGGCGGGCTGGACCGTGCCGCAATGGCAGGCCGCGATGAAGGACGCATCGCAGCACGCAGCGCTCACCGCCGCCGCCGCCAAGTCCTGCGTGGTGCACGTGCAGGCCATGCTCGACTTCCAGGCCATGGGCGTGCCCACGGTCGACTACGGCAACAACATCCGCCAGGTCGCGTTCGACGAAGGCGTGGCGAACGCCTTCGACTTCCCCGGCTTCGTGCCCGCGTACATCCGCCCGCTGTTCTGCGAAGGCAAGGGCCCGTTCCGCTGGGTCGCGCTCTCGGGCGACCCGGAAGACATCTACAAGACCGACGCCAAGATCAAGGAACTGTTCCCCGACAACAAGCACACGCACCGCTGGCTCGACATGGCGCGCGAGCGCATCGCCTTCCAGGGCCTGCCGGCGCGCATTTGCTGGCTGGGCCTGGGCGAGCGCCACAAGGCCGGCCTGGCCTTCAACGAGATGGTGAAGAGCGGCGAGCTGAAGGCGCCCATCGTCATCGGCCGCGACCACCTCGACACCGGCTCCGTCGCCAGCCCCAACCGCGAGACCGAAGCCATGAAGGACGGCACCGATGCTGTCAGCGACTGGCCGCTGCTCAACGCATTGCTCAACACCGCCGGCGGCGCGACCTGGGTCAGCCTGCACCACGGCGGCGGCGTCGGCATGGGCTACTCGCAGCACGCCGGCATGGTGATCGTGTGCGACGGCACCGACGCCGCCGCCAAGCGCATCGGCAACGTGCTGTGGAACGACCCGGCCAGCGGCGTGATGCGCCATGCGGATGCGGGCTACGACATCGCCGTCGCGACCGCGAAGAAGCACGCCCTCAACCTCCCCATGATCCACAAGGCTTGACGCACATGTCCGATTCGACCGCGGAGATCCATCTCCACTACCTCAACTACCCCGACGTCCAGAAGCTGGCGATGACCGACGCCGAGATCATCGCGGCCGTCGAGCAGGGCCTGGTCGCGCAGGCGCGCGGCGAGGCGACCATCGAACCGCGCATGCACCTGGTGCCCGAGAAGGACTACCCGGGCCACTTCAACGTGCTGCGTGGCTACATCCGCACGCTGGGTGAGCGCGGCGTGGCGGGCGTAAAGGTGGTGGGCGACTTCTACCGCAACTACGAGATCGGCCTGCCGTCGGAGCTGGCCATCCTCAACCTGTTCGACCCGAAGAACGGCGTGCCGGTCGCGATCATCGATGCGTCCGACATCACCGACATGCGCACCGGCGCGGTGACGGCCATCGGCGCCAAGCACCTGGCGCGCAAGGACTCGAAGATCCTCGGCCACATCGGCGCGCGCGGCACGGCTTACTGGAACGTGCGCCTGCTGCACTCGATCTTCCACTTCGACGAGATCCGCGTGCACTCGCGCCGCAAGGAAAGCCGCGACGCCTTCGCCGCCAAGCTGGAACAGGACCTGGGCGTGAAGATCACGGTCACCGAGGACTGGGAAAGCTGCGTGCGCGGCGCCGACATCGTGGTCGAGGCCTCGCGCCTCGAGAAGCCCGCCCCGATGCTCAAGACCGAGTGGATCAAGAAGGGCGCCTGCGTGATTCCCTACGGCACCAACAGCGCGGTCGAGCTGTCGCTCACCGACATCATGGACAAGATGGTGATGGACGACTGGGGCCAGGCCAAGGCCGGCCCTTTCGGTGCGCTGCGGGCGCACGTCGACAGCGGCAAGCTGTCCGAATCCACGCTCTACGCCGAGCTCGGCCAGATCGTCGCGGGCATGAAGCCGGGCCGCCAGAGCGACGACGAGACCAACCTGTTCTGGCACCGCGGCCTGTCGCTGTCGGACATCGCGCTCGGCTGCGCGATGCTCGACAAGGCGAAGGCGATGGGCGTCGGCCAGACCTTGCGCTTCCGCTGAGCGAACACCAATGCCGCTTGTCGCCAACGCCCGCATGTACTCGGCCACGCCCGCCGTGCGCGAGGCCTGGAAGGTGCTGCTGCGCTGGGTGCTGCAGCGCGCCGGGCTCGCGTGGGACGTGATCGACTACGACGCCCCGGCGCCGCTGTCGGTGCTGTGGACGCGCGACGACCTGGGCCTGGCGATGATGTGCGGGCTGCCGTTCGCACAGCGCAGCGTGCGGCCCACGCTGGTGGCCGCACCGATCCCGTCGCCAGCGCGCTACGGCGGCCGGCCCGTGTACTTCACCGACATGGTGGTGCGCGCCGACTCAGCCTTCCAGCGGCTCGAGGACACCTTCGGCGGCACGGTGGGCTACACCCTCGCCGACTCGATGTCGGGCGGCGTCGCCTTTCGCGACCACCTGGCGCCGTACCGCGAACGCGAGGGCACGCGGCTCTATCGCAACGCGGTCGGCAACCTCATCCACGCGCGTGGCGTGATCGAGGCGCTGGCCGCGGGCCGCATCGACGTCGGCCCGCTCGACAGCTACTACCACGACCTCTTGCGCCACGACGAGCCCGCGCTCGCCGCACAGGTGCGCGTGGTCGCGAGCACCGGCGCGATGCCGATCCCGCCGCTCGTCGCCACCGCGGCGCTGGCGCCCGAGGACCTGCAGCGCCTGCGCCAGGCGCTGGCCGACGTCGCGAATGCGCCTGAGCTGCAACCGGTCAGGGAACGCTTGTTGCTTGCAGGTTTTGCCTCCGCCGACCCGGCGGCCTACGACGCGCTCGCGGCCATGGCCCGGCGCCCCGTCCCATCCTTCGAGGAACTTTGATGATGAAGCGTTTTCTGTCGACCACCTCCGCGGTGGCCGCATCGCTGCTGCTTGCCGTGGCGCCGTTGCAGGCCTCGGCGCAGGCTTACCCCACCAAGCCGGTGCATGTGGTCGTGCCCTTCGCGCCGGGCGGCCCCGTCGACGTGCTCGGCCGTGTGCTGGGCCAGGACTTCGCCGAAGCCTGGGGCCAGCCCTTCGTGATCGAGAACAAGGTCGGCGCGGCCGGCAACATCGGCGTCGACTTCCTGGCCAAGGCTGCGGCCGACGGCGCGACGATCGGCATCGTGCCGGCCGGCAACATCGCCGTGAACCCTTCGCTCTTCCCCAACCTGCCGTACAAGGCCTCCGAGCTTCAGCCGGTGGCGCTGCTCGCGACGGTCGAGAACGTGCTGGTCGTCAACGCGGCGCTGCCCGTGAAGAACCTCAAGGACCTGCTCGCGATGGCGGCTGCGAAGCCCGAGTCGGTGAGCTTCGCGTCGCCCGGCGCCGGCAGCCAAGCGCACCTGGCCGGCGAGCTGATGGCGCTCAACGCCAATGTCCGCCTGATCCACGTGCCGTACAAGGGCACCGGCCCCGCGCTCAACGACGTGATCGGCGGCCAGGTCACGATGATGTTCGGCCAGATGTCGTCGGTGCTGCCGCAGATCAAGGCCGGCAAGCTGCGCGCCATCGGCGTCGCCAGCCTCAAGCGATCGGCCGTGCTGCCCGACGTTCCCACCATCGCCGAGCAGGGCATGCCGAGCTTCGAGGCGGTGTCGTGGTACGCGCTGATGGTGCCGGCCGCCACGCCCAAGGCCATCGTCGACAAACTCAATGCCGAGAGCCTCAAGATGCTCGCCAAGCCGGCCATCCAGGAGAAGTTCGCGGGCCTCGGCCTCGAACCCGGCGGCGGCACGCCGCAGGCGCTGGCCGCCACCATCCAGGCGGAAACCGCGCGCTGGGCCGACGTGATCCAGAAGAAGAACATCAAGGCCGAATGAGCGCCGCGACCCCGAGCCACTTTCATCCCATTCCAGGAACCACCATGACCGTTCGCCGCAACCTCCTCATCGCCGCACTTGCCGTCACCGGCTTCACCGGCATCGCCCGCGCGCAAGCCGTGCTCACCGTCGGCACCGACGCCACCTTTCCGCCCATGGAGTTCGTCGAGAACAACAAGCGCACCGGCTTCGACATCGAACTGGTCGAAGCCGTCGGCAAGGCCATGGGCCGCAAGATCGAGTGGGTCGACATCGACTTCAAGGGCCTGATCCCCGGCCTCATGTCGAAGCGCTTCGACATGGCGGTGTCGGCGATCTACATCACCGACGAGCGCAAGAAGGTGGTCGACTTCACCGTGCCGTACTACGCGGGCGGTCTGGTTGCGATGGTCAAGGCCGAGAACACCAGCATCAAGAGCCCGGCCGACCTGAACGGCAAGAAGGTCAGCGTGCAGGTCGGCACCAAGTCGGTCAGCTACGTGAAGGACAAGTACCCACAGGTGCAGCTGATGGAAGTCGAGAAGAACCAGGAGATGTTCAACCTGGTCGACATCGGACGCAGCGACGCGGCCGTCACCGGCAAGCCCGCCGCCTACCAGTACGTGCGTACGCGCCCTGGCCTGAAAGTGCTCGACGAGCAGCTCACCACCGAGGAATACGGCATGGCGATCCGCAAGGACACGCCCGAGCTGACCAAGGCGGTGAACGATGCCATCGCGAAGCTGAAGGCAGACGGTACGTACGCGGCCATCGTGAAGAAGTGGTTCAGCAACACGGCGGCGAAGTGACCCGGCTGCACTGATGGATCTGGATTTCTCGCCGGTCTGGGCCGGATGGGCCAACCTGCTGCGCGGCGCCGCGGTCACAGTGGAAATCACCGCCTGTGCGCTCGCACTGGGCTGCGCGCTCGGCCTGCTGGTGGGCATCGGCCGCCTGAACCCAAAGCGCCGCTGGCTCTACGGCGTGTGCACCGCCTACGTCTCGGTCATCCGCGGCACGCCACTGTTGGTGCAGCTCTTCATCCTGTTCTTCGGGCTGCCGCACTTCGGCATCCTGCTGCCGGCCTTCCTGTGCGGCGTGCTGGGGCTGGGCGTGTATTCCGGTGCCTACGTGTCGGAGATCGTGCGCGGCGCGATCCAGTCGATCGACCGCGGCCAGACGCTGGCGGCGGAGTCGCTCGGCATGACGCCCGCGGTGGCCATGCGCCAGATCGTGCTGCCGCAGGCGGTGGTGCGCATGATTCCCCCACTCGGCAACGAGTTCATCGCGTTGATCAAGAACTCGGCCTTGGTATCGTTGCTCACCATCCACGACGTGATGCACGAAGGCCAGAAGATCATCAGCGTGTCGTACCGCTCGCTCGAGGTGTACCTGGCCATCGCGCTGGTCTACTTCCTGTTGACAGGCACGGTGACGCTCGTGCTGCGACATTGGGAACGCAAACTGGGACAAGGAGGATTGATTCGATGACCTTGCAGCGTTTCGCGCGCTCCGCGCTGGCGGAGACGCCGTGGAAGAACGGCGGCGGCACCACGCAGGAGGTCGTCTCCTTTCCGCCCGGCGCGGGCCTGGACGATTTCGACTGGCGCGTGAGCATCGCCACCATCGCGGCGGGCGGGCCTTTCTCGGTCTTCCCGGGTGTGGACCGAACGATCATGCTGCTCGAAGGCGACGGCGTTCGCCTGCAATCGGGCGCGTTCGACCATGTGCTCGATGCGCCGCACCAGCCCTTCGCCTTCGACGGCGAAGTGGCGGTCGATTGCAGCCTGCTCGGTGGCCTGTCGACCGACTTCAACCTGATGGTGCGGCGCGCCCGCGGCCAGGCCACGCTGCGCGTGATCTCCGAGATGGCCGTGCTGGAACGCAGCGCGCACGGTTTGCTGATGACGGTGGATGGTCAGTGGCGCGTCGGCGGCGGCACGCTGAAGGAAGGTCAGGGCGTCTGGTGGGCCGACGAGCCCCAGACCTGGACCGTCAAGCCGGCCAGCCGCGGCGCGCGCCTGGCGGTGGTGCAGTGGCGGCCCAACGACGCCGCGCCCGCCCTCGACGACCTGCGTATCTGACGATGAAACCCTTCGACACCTGCCCTTCCGCCGACGGCCTCTGGACGGGCCTGCGGCTTGCCGGCGCACCGACAGTGTCGGCGGCCATCGCGGTCACGCAGGGCCTGATCCGCTGGGTCGGGCCGCAGGCCGATGTGCCAGCCGAGTTCCACGCGCTGCCACGCCACGACGGCAGCGACGCGCTCGTCACGCCGGGCCTGGTCGACTGCCACACGCACTTGGTCTATGGTGGCCAACGTGCGAACGAGTTCGCGATGCGCCTTGCCGGTGCGAGTTACGAAGAAGTGGCGAAGGCCGGTGGCGGCATCGTCTCCAGCGTACGCGCCACGCGAGAAGCGAGCGAAGACGAACTCTTCGCCAGCGCGGGCAAGCGCCTCGAATCGCTGCTGGCCGAAGGCGTCTGCGCGATCGAGATCAAGTCGGGCTATGGCCTGTCGCTGGAACACGAGCGCAAGCAACTGCGCGTGGCGCGCCGCCTCGGCGAGGCCTATGGCGTGATGGTGCGCACCACCTTTCTCGGCGCGCATGCGCTGCCGCCCGAGTACGCCGGTCTTGAAAACGGAAGCGGCGCGTACATCGACCTCGTGTGCGACGAGATGCTGCCCGCGCTGGCGGCCGAGGGGCTGGTCGATGCGGTCGACGTGTTCTGCGAGCGCATCGCCTTCTCGCTGGAAGAAACCGAGCGCGTCTTCCAGGCGGCGAAGCGGTTGAACCTGCCGGTCAAGCTGCATGCCGAGCAACTGTCCGACATGGGCGGTGCGGCGCTGGCTGCGCGTTACGGTGCGCTGTCGTGCGACCACATCGAACACCTGTCGCAGGTGGGCATCGACGCGATGCACGATGCGGGCACAGTGGCGGTGCTGCTGCCGGGTGCGTTTTACACGCTGCGCGACACGACGGTGCCGCCGATCGCCGCGCTGCGTGTGGCCGGCGTACCGATGGCGGTGTCGACCGATCACAACCCCGGGACTTCCCCTGCGCTCAGTCTGCTGCTGATGGTGAACATGGCATGCACCTTGTTCAGGCTGACGGTGCCGGAGGCAATCGATGCGGTGACCCTGCATGCGGCGCGTGCGCTGGGGTTGCAGGCGACGCATGGGTCGATCGGCGTGGGGATGCCGGCGAACTTCGTGCTGTGGGATGTGCGGGAGGTCGCGGAGCTGGCTTACTGGTTTGGGCGGCGGCCTGTTCGTTCCGTCGTTCGGCAGGGGAGGGTGGTGCTGTGATCGTTGGCTTTGGTGAGGGCGCTCGGCAGGCGGTGCGGGCCGATCGACCCCGGTGCGCCGGCCGCTTCGCGACTGCCCTGCGGTGCTCGCGCCATCGGCTGCGTCGCAGAACTCGCTGCGTTCACTTCGTTCTCTGCGCTCAGACAGCTGCGACGAGTCAGAGGTTGAAGCGCGCTGCGCGCGCAGCCGATGGCACTGCGCGCCTCGGCGGCGCACAGGGGATCGCCCGGCCCGCACCGCCTGCCGGGCTTGGGGTGGCGCAATCGCTGCGCTCGCTGGAGAGAGATGCACAACCGCTGTGTCCGCGTCGGTGGGCGGTAGGCCTGCGGGCGGCTGTCCGGCTGCGGCGAGCACCGCAGCGAAAGGCGGATCAGGGCCGCGCGTG
>CALRYR010000145.1:0-8892 GCA_943372425.1 Variovorax sp. YR752
ACTGACACGCGGCACCATCCAGGACGAGCTGCTGGCCATCGTGCGCGAGACCAAGCAGACGGTGTTCATGATCACGCACGACGTGGACGAAGCCATCCTGCTGGCCGACCGCATCCTGTTGATGCGCAACGGCAGCGAGACGTCTGGCGGCTACGCCCCCGGCAACATCGCCGAGAGCGTCGTGAACCCGCTGCCGCGCGAGCGCACCCGCGCCGGGCTGCACCACCTGGACGGCTACTACGCGCTGCGCAACCACATCGTCGACTTCCTGGTCACGAGAGCCAAGGCGACCTGACTGTTTCATCCCCCTCGAACACTTCATCCAAAAAGGAGAAAACCCAGAATGAACCGCAACGACATCACCGAGAAGATCATCACCGTCAAGGTGGCCAAGGGCATCCAGTGGGCCGACGTGGCCAAGAAAGTCGGCCTGTCGAAGGAATGGACCACTGCGGCCTGCCTCGGCCAGATGACCCTCGACGCCACGCAGGCCGGGGTCGTCGGCGAGATCTTCGGTCTCACCGCCGAAGAGCAGAAGTGGCTGCAGATCGTGCCCTACAAGGGCTCGCTGCCGAGCGCCGTGCCGACCGATCCGCTGATCTACCGCTGGTACGAGATCGTCAGTGTCTATGGCACCACGATCAAGGAACTCATCCACGAGGAGTTCGGCGACGGCATCATGAGCGCGATCGACTTCAGCATGGACATCGATCGGCAGGCCGACCCCAAGGGCGACCGCGTGAAGGTGGTGCTGTCGGGGAAGTTCCTGCCCTACAAAACCTACTGAGCGCCATCGGCGGGCCGAAAGCTGCGCAGCGGCGCCGACCCCGTGTGCGTCGGGGCTTCTTCCGGTATCCGGCACAGGCCCCAACGTAACAGCCAGCGTCCGAACGCCGGATGCGCAGTCGCCCAGGCGAACGGGATCGAGCCGATCAGGCCCACCAGCACCGGTGACCAGAACCAGAGCGCGCCAGGCGTCCGTGACCACACCGCGCCGGCCAGCAGGAAACCCAGGCCCGTCTGCAGCCACAGGCCGCGCAACGCAACCGTCCAGTCGATCCGCTGGACGTCGCGTTGCTGGGCGGCCCAGCCGACGCGGCGCCCGAACGGCAGCCCGACGAGGAACGTGGTCACGGCCACGGCCACCACCGGCGCGGTCAGAACCCAGAAGCCGAATTCCAGCACGGCGCCGCAGACGATGCGCGGCACACCCCCATAGGCCCGACGCAGCCCACCGCGCAGAAGCACGTCTGTCAGGGTAGCGAGCTTGGGCGCCAGATTCATCCCCAGCACCGTGAGGAAG
Source organism: Variovorax sp. YR752 (assembly GCA_943372425.1). Lineage (GTDB taxonomy): Bacteria > Pseudomonadota > Gammaproteobacteria > Burkholderiales > Burkholderiaceae_C > Variovorax. The sequence continues at coordinate 1,304 of CALRYR010000145.1, forward strand.
AGCACCAGTCCGAGGTCGGGCCGGATGGGCTGCTCACGCCAAAGCCCGAGCATCATGAACGAGAGCCAGGCCGGCGGGCCCAGGTACATCGCGATCGCCAACAGCAACTGGCAACGGCTGACCGCTCGCAGTCGGGGAAGGCCGAGCAGCTGCAGGTATTGCATGTTGCCCTGGCACCAGCGCAGGTCGCGCCGGATGAATTCGAGCAGATTTGGCGGGTTTTCTTCCCAGCTGCCCTGCTCGTCCGGCAGCACGCGGACTTCATAGCCGGCGCGCCGCATCAGCACCGCCTCGAGCTGATCGTGGCTCAGCACCGGACCGCCGAGCGGCGGCTGGCCGGGCAGATCCTGCAGCTCGCAGTGTGCGATGAAAGGTCGGAGCCGCAAGATGGCGTTGTGGCCCCAATAGGGGCCGCAGTCGCCCTGCCAGCTGGCGGCGCCCAGGGTGTAGGAGCGCATGCCCAGGCGCATGCCGAACTGAAAGATGCGCGTGAAAGCGCTCGCGCTCGGCAACCCGGTCACCAGCGTCTGGAGGATGCCGATCGTCGGCTGCGCTTGCATGATGCGCACCAGCCGCAGCATCGCCTGCGTCGTCATCAGGCTGTCAGCGTCCAGCACGATCGCATGGTCGTGTCGGCCACCCCAGCGGTCGCAGAAATCGCGGATGTTCCCGGCCTTGAAGCCGGCGCCCTGTTCGCGGCGCCGATAGCACAGCGCGACGGCCGTACCGAAGCGTGCCTGCAACTGGGCCACCATGCCGGCCTCGGCTGCCACGATCCCGGCATCGTCGCTGTCGCTCAGAACATAGAGGTGAAAAGCCGCAGCCTGCCCGCTGTCGACCAGTCCTTCGAGCATCCACGCCAGGTTGTGCGTGAGCCGACCCGTGTCCTCGTTGCGAATGCAAGCCAGCAGCGCCGTGGATGTCTCGATGCGCTGCTGCGAGCCGCCTGCGTCCAGATGCGGCGCGACCAGACGGGCCGCATTGCGGCTGACAAGCATCAACGCCAGGCCGATGGCCGCGTTCCAGAAGCCCACCGCGATCCAGGGCAGCGTGACCGCGAACGCCACCAGCATGGCGATGCCCGTTGCATCGAAGCGCTCCACGAACAGCGTCGCTGCCATCAACCACAGAAGGCCGAGCACCGTGGCTGCGACGGCGAGTGCGAACCCGGCGCGGCGCCAGCGCAGGCCGGCATGCGTTGGCAACGGTTGTGGCCTGTGTTCGGGTAGTGATGGCAAGGAGTGTCTTCCGGATCAACGATGCAACGCCTACAGCATGCGGCGCAGCAGCCCGTCGCGGCGGATGAAGGTATGGTGCACCACGCCCGCCAGGTGCCCCAAGATCAGCAGGCCGATGGCGATCGCTCCGCACAGGTGCAACAGCGACAGGACTTTGGCGATCGCCTCGTCCTTGCCGAGCGGCGAGGGGATCGGCAGCATTCCAAACAGCGAAAGCGGGAAGCCCCAGGCATTGGTGGCGAGAAAGCCGGTCAGCGGCATCAGGATCAGCAGCGCATAGAGACCCAGATGGGTCGCATGAGCGGCGAAGCGCATCAACGCCGGCATGTCGTCGGGCAGCGGAGGCGGCGGGTTCCTGTGACGATTGACGACTCGCAGCAGCACCAGCACGAACACCAGCACGCCCAGGCTCTCGTGAAGGTTGTACAGGCGCAGCTTGAAGTCCTGATCGGCCGGCTCGAAAAAGCCGATCCAGATGCCCACCGGAATGATGACGGCAAGCAACAGTGCGGTCAGCCAGTGCAGCCAGCGGGACGAAGCAGCGTAGCGCAACACAGAGTTCATGACGGTGTCTCCAGACCGGCCGATGCTACGGCCGATGCGGCGGGTGAAGGGTGAACCTGCATCCCGGGGCCGCTGCGGCCGTGCCGACCGACCCGATGATCTACCGCTGGTACGAGATCGTCAACGTGTACCGCGCCACCCTCAAGGAGCTCATTGAGCGCGCGCGCCTCAGCTTGCGTAGCTGCGGTCGACCCGGTCCAGCTTCCGAATCAGCGAGGGCCAGACGAAGGCGCCGCCGAGCCCGCCGGTCTGCACCTTCATCGCGTGGCCCACACCTTCGAGAATCCGGGTGTCGACCTGCGTGAGTTCGCCGCCTCCGGACTGCGCGGCGATCTGGATCTGGCAGGTGTTCTCGAAGGTGTACATCGCCAGGAAGGCGTCGGCGATGGTCTTGCCGACCGTCAGCAGTCCGTGGTTGCGCAGCATCAGGAAGTTTGCCCGACCCAGGTTGGCCTGCAGGCGCGCCTTTTCATCGTCCCGAATGGCGACACCCTCGTAGCCGTGGTACGCCAGCGAGGCCAGAACGAAGGTCGACTGCTGGCTGATCGGCAGCACCCCGTTCTTCTGCGCGCTGACCGCGATGCCGGCGCGCGTGTGGGTGTGCAGCACGCACTGGACGTCTTCCCGCGCGGCGTGCACCGCGCTGTGGATCACGAAGCCCGCCGGGTTCACCGGGTAGGGCGACTCGATCACCTTGTGGCACTGGTCGTCGACCTTCACCAGGCTCGACGCGGTGATCTCGTCGAACATCAGTCCGTAGGGATTGATGAGGAAGTGGTGCTCGGGCCCCGGCACCCGGGCGCTGATGTGGGTGAAGACCAGGTCGCTCCAGCCATGGAGCGCCACCAGTCGGTAGCAGGCAGCGAGGTCGACGCGCAGTTGCCACTCCTGGGCACTGACGTGTTCGCGAAGGGATGAGGTCTCGGCGGGGGAGTGGGCGTTCATGGGATCTCCTGGCGTGGTCGGGGTGCCGCCATTCTTGCGCCGCCAACGTCATCGAACTGTCGTGGTGCCGACAGCGCGGATGCGCGTTTTCCCGCGGGAGAAGCTGCGCATTCGGTCACGGTGCCTGGCGGCGCTCGGGTTTTCCCGGGATCAAGAAAGCCACCCGGGTGCCGATAGCCAGGGCAAGCATGCCCCGCGGCATGCGATCGCGTCACCCCTCGGCAGGGTCGAGGTGGGCGTTTCGGTTTGTTGTCGTCCGCTCCTTCGATCCTCACTGACTGTCGACCATGCCCGCACCTTCCAGACTTCGCTCCATGACCATCGCCAGGAAGCTGACGCTCCTGACGCTGGGTGCCATCCTCGGCGTGCTCGCGCTGACCGCGGTGTTCCTCGTCTCGGAGCGCAGGCTGGTCCTGGCCGAGCGGCAGAGCAGCGTACGGCAGGTGGTCGAGTCGGCGCACGGCGTGCTGAGCTATTACCACGGCCTCGCGGCGAAAGGCGTGCTGAGCGAGGCCGACGCGAAGAAGCAGGCCATGCAGGCCGTCAAGGGCATGCGCTACAGCGGCAGCGAGTACTTCTGGATCAACGACATGCAGCCGGTCATGCTGATGCACCCGGTCAATGCCGCTCTGGACGGCAAGGACCTGTCGCAGAACAAGGACCCGACCGGCAAGCGCCTCTTCATGGAGTTCGTCAACACGGTGAAGGAAAAGGGTGGCGGGTTCGTGTCGTACCTCTGGCCCAAGCCGGGCAGCGATAAGCCGGTGCCCAAGCTGTCGTACGTGATGGGCTTCCAGCCCTGGGGCTGGGTGATCGGCTCCGGCGTGTACATCGACAGCATCGACACGGCGATGCTGGGCCGGTCGGTCGGCTTCGGCAGCGGAGCGGTGGCGCTGGCCGTCGTCTTGCTGCTGTTCGGCTGGCTGATCTCGCGCGGCATCGTGCGCCAGCTCGGCTGCGAGCCCGAACAGGCTGCCGGCATCACGCGGCGGATCGCCGACGGCGACCTGAGCGTGGCGATCGATCTGCGCAAGAACGACGAGGCCAGCGTGCTGCACGCCATCAAGGCGATGCGCGACAGCCTGGCGAAGGTGGTGGGCGAAGTTCGCCAGGGCACCGACACCATCGCGACGGCTTCGAGTGAGATTGCCTCTGGCAATCAGGACCTGTCGTCGCGCACCGAGCAGCAAGCCAGCTCGCTGGAGCAGACGGCGGCCTCGATGGAAGAGCTCACCTCGACGGTCAAGCAGAACGCCGACAACGCGCGCCAGGCGAATCAGCTAGCCGCGTCGGCGTCCGAAGTCGCCGTGCGCGGCGGCAGCGTGGTCGGCCAAGTGGTCGACACGATGAGTGCGATCAACACCTCGAGCCGGAAGATCGTCGACATCATCGCGGTCATTGACGGCATCGCGTTCCAGACGAACATCCTGGCGCTCAACGCGGCGGTGGAAGCGGCCCGTGCCGGCGAGCAGGGCCGCGGCTTCGCCGTGGTGGCTTCGGAAGTGCGCAGCCTGGCACAGCGCTCGGCGGCGGCTGCCAAGGAGATCAAGGGCCTGATCGACGACTCGGTCGGCAAGGTCGAAGCCGGCAGCCAGCAGGTGGCCGAGGCCGGCCGGACGATGGAAGAGATCGTCGCCAGCGTGAAGCGTGTGACCGACATCATGGGCGAGATCGCATCGGCCAGCCACGAGCAGACGCAAGGCATCGAGCAGATCAACCAGGCGATCACGCAGATGGACCAGGTGACGCAGCAGAACGCCGCGCTGGTGGAAGAAGCCGCTGTGGCCGCAGGCTCGTTGCAGGACCAGGCCGGAAACCTGTCGCAGCTCGTCGGTGTCTTTCAGTTGACGCCCTCGGAATCGGCCCGACGCTGACGCCCTACAGCGCCATGTGCCCGCTTGCCAGCGCAGCGGCGGCGGAGCGGGTCTCCACGCCCAGCTTTTCGAAGATGTGCTCAAGGTGCTTGTTGACCGTGCGCGGGCTCATGCCCAAGATCTCGGCGATGTCGCGATTGGTCTTGCCCTTGGCCAACCACGACAGCACCTCGGTCTCGCGGGGCGTGAGCGCGGCATCGGCCACGCGCGACGCGAGGGCCGGTCCTTCGCGTTGCAGCGCCAGCAGCAGCATGGTCTCGCCGAGCGTGGCCGAGCCCATGTTGCGCACCGACAGCCGCACGCCGGCCGCGGTGCTCGCGACGATGTTTGCGCCGTCCGCCTGCGCGGGTGCCAGCGCTGTCGGCAACTGGCCCGGCGCACCAGGCTCGCTCGTCGCGAGCAGCCACAGCGCCGCCTGCGGCGAACGCCATGCCACACGGCCATGCGTGTCGACGAAGACCACGCCCATGCCCGCCACATCGACCGCGTCGCGCGCCATGCGGGTGATGCGCGCATTGCGCGTGTGCGTGTGCAGGCGCGCCAGCACCTCCTGTGCGCGGATCGGCTTCACCACGTAGTCGACGCCCCCGCAGGCAAAGCCCTCGACCACGTCCTGCGTCTCGGCCATGCCGGTCATGAAGAGCACCGGGATGTGCGCGAGCGCCGGATTGGCCTTGATGCGCCGGCAGGTCTCGAAGCCCGACAGACCCGGCATGACGCCGTCGAGCAGGATCGCGTCGGGCACCACCAGCTCGAGCCGCTGCAGCGCCGATTCGCCATCGGCCGCGACGAGCACGGTGTAGCCGCTGGCCTCCAGCGTGTCGCAGAGCATGCCCAGGCTGCTGGGGGCGTCGTCGACCACGAGCACCACGGGGCGTTCGGTGTCAGGGGCTGGGTGCATCGGCATCCTCCGCGAGTGCATTCTTGAAATCTTCGAGTTCGAAGCGCGCCAGCATGCCGCGCAATTGGGTGCAGGTGGCGGCCAGCGCCGGGTCGTCGGCGGCAAGTCGGTCGAGCGCCTGCTGCAGGCCGCGCACGTGGCCGACCTGCACCAGGCGCATGAGCTCGAGGCGTGCCTCCTCAGGCAGCGTGATCGGCCCGGCCGGTGGCGGTGCTGCATCGTGCGCGGCCGGCGGCGGCGTGTGCTGCAGCCACTGCAGGCCGAGGTGGCGTTCGAGCGTGGCGATCAGTTCCGACTCGATCACCGGCTTGCCGATGAAGGCCTGGCAGCCGGTGGCCTGCAGCCGGTCGGCCTGGTTCTCGAAGACGTTGGCCGAGACGATGAGGATGGGCACGTCTTCGAAGCCGGCGATGCGCACGCGGGTGGCGGTCTCCCAGCCGTCCATGTCGTCCATGCTGATGTCCAGCAGGATGGCCGAGGGCACGTGCTCGCGCAGGCTGTCGAGGCATTCGGTGCCGCTGGCGGCCTCGCGCACGTCGAAGCCCAGCGGCATCAGCATGCCGGCGAGCATCTGGCGCTGCACCGGCTGGTCGTCGACCACCAGCAGCGTGCGGCGCGGGCCGAAGTAGCCGGAGATCGGGCGCTGCGGCTCGGCCTGCGGGCCGGGGTCGGCCACTTCGCGCAGGTACACCCGCACGCTGAAGGTGCTGCCGCGGTTCGACGTGGCGGCCATGCGCAGCTCGCCGCCCATCAGCGACGTGAGCAGGCCGGTGATGGTCAGGCCCAGGCCGGTGCCCGGCTCGCCGTGGCGCCGGCCGGCCGCACCACGCTCGAAGGGCAGGAAGATGCGCTGGTGGTCCTGCGGCGCCACGCCGATGCCGGTGTCGATCACGTCGAAGCGCAGCACCTCGCGGGTCGCGTCGACATGCAGCGTCACGGTGCCGGCCTCGGTGAAGCGCACGGCATTCGTCAGCAGGTTGATCAGGATCTGGCGCAGCCGCTTGGCGTCGGCATGCACCCAGGCGGGCAGGCGGCCGGCGTGCGTGTAAACGAAGGCCAGGCCCTTGCCCTCGGCCTGCGGGCGCACCATGCGCACCACCTCGTCGAGGAAGCCGGGGAGGGCGAGCGGCATCGGCTCCAGCTGCAGCCGGCCGGCCTCGATGCGGGCCAGGTCGAGCAGGCCGTCGATCAGCCCGAGCATGTGCTCGCCGCTCTTGTGGATGGTCTGCACCGCGGCGCGCGGCGGGTGCGTGGCGTCGTCGTTCTTCAGCAGGATCTGCGAGTAGCCCAGGATGCTGTTGAGCGGCGTGCGCAGCTCGTGCGTCATGCCGGCCACGTAGCGCGTCTTGGCCTGGTTGGCCGCCTCGGCGGCTTCCTTGGCGGCCTGCAGTGCGGCGTCGGTGCGGCGGTGCGCCTCGATCTCCAACGTGAGCAGGTGGTTGTGGCGGTTCGATTCCTCCTGCGCCATCTTGCGGCTCTCGCTGCCCAGCACCACCCACCAGGCAGCGACCGCGGCCACCATCGACAGCAGCGCAAAGACCTTGAGGAAGGGCGAGCGCAGGAAGACATGCGTGGCATGCGCGTTCAGCAGGCCTTCCTGCGCATAGACGATGCCCAGCACCGTGGCGAGCAGCGCGATGAGCGAGGTCGCGACCAGCAGGTAGTGCGCCACCCGGAAGTTCAGCCGCAGCGCCAGCGCGGGCGGCAGCAGCGCCTTGATCCACACGCCGATCTGCTCCGAGGCGCGCGAGTTCTTCTTGCAACCGTCGTGGCAGCGCGATTCGAGCGTGCAGCACAGCGAGCAGATCGGCGCGCTGTAGGCCGGGCAATGCGCCATGTCTTCCGATTCGAAGCTGTTGTCGCAGACCGAGCAGCGCACCATCTCGCCGGGCGCCCAGCGCTGCAGGTCGGTGCGCGCCAGGTAGTAGCGGCCCTTCGTCTTCCAGGCCAGCAGCGGCGAGACCACCAGCGCGGTCAACAGTGCGATGAAGGGCGAGAACGACTCGGCCCAGCGCCCCAGCAGCCCGGCATAGGCCACCATCGCCACCGTCGCCGCGACCACCATCG
>CALRYR010000146.1:0-8848 GCA_943372425.1 Variovorax sp. YR752
TGCCCGACTTCGCGACGCTGCGCGCCCTGCTCTTCTACGTGGACGAGTTCCCGGAGAAGCGGCATCACCGCAAGGAATCCGAACTGCTGTTTCCGAAGCTGCGCGCCAGGACGCCGATGTCGCGCGACCTGCTTGACCGCTTGGACGACGACCACGCCCACGGCGAGCGCCGGATCCGCGACGTCGAGCATGCGCTGCTCGCCTTCGAGATGCTGGGCGAGCCGCGGCGCGAAGCGTTCGAGCGTGCCGTCGGCGGATATGTCGACTTCTACCTCGGCCACATGGCGCTCGAAGAGCGTGAGATCCTGCCGCTGGCCGAACGGGTGCTGACCGCGGACGATTGGCGCGGGCTGGACGAGGCCTTCGCACAGAACCGCGACCCGCTGACCGGGCATGCGGCGGACTTCGAATACCACGCGCTGTTCACGCGCATCGTGAACGTCGTGCCGGCGCCCATCGGCCTGGGGCCGCCGCTCTGAAGGCGCGATCCTGCGTCACGCGCCGGTTCAAGGAGCTTTCATGCGGACCCCGCGATCCATCCTGCTTCACCTCGACGGTTCGGCCCGCACGGTCGAACGCATCCGATTGGCCCGCCAGCTCGCCGACGTATTCGAGGCGGAGGTGACCGGCCTGCCGTGCACCCTGTCCGCGCTCATGCGCTATCCGTACGCCATCGATGCCGCGACCGAGGCCGTGGCGATCATGCAGCGGCTGGACAAGGACGACCGCGACAAGATGCAGGCCGCGTTCTCGGCGCACAGCGCGGGTTCGCAGCACATGCACTGGGCGGAGCCGGAGCGCGAAGGTCCGTGGGGGTTCGCGCGGCGCGCGCTCTATGCCGATCTGATGATCCTCGGCCAGCGCGATCGGAACGACCCGATGGATGGCGAACTGCCGCCGGACTTCCTGCCCAGCACACTGGTGGAGAGCGGCCGGCCGGCGCTCGTGCTGCCGTACGCAGGACCGGTCGGTCCCATCGGGCGCAATGTGCTGGTGGCATGGAAGGAGACCCCCGAGTCGGCGCGTGCGCTGACGGCCGCATTGCCGTGGCTGCGTCGAGCGGAGCGCGTGCATGTCGTGGCCTACGGCCGGGACGCGGGGGCGTCTCTCGAGCGCTTGCGGCACTACCTGCAGGTGCAACGCGTCTGGCAGGCGACGTTGCACGACGGCGGTGAGAAGGCCGACGACATCGGCAACCGGCTGCTTTCGCGCGCTGCCGATCAGGGTGCCGACCTGCTGGTGATGGGATGCTACGGTCACAGCCGGGCCCGCGAATGGGTGCTGGGCGGTGCCACGCTGTCGATCCTCGATGCCATGACGCTGCCGGTGCTGATGTCGCATTGAGGGTGCCTCGCTCCCGGCATCCGCCGCCCTTAAGAAAAACCCAAGGTTCGCTGTCGATCATTCGAGCCTGCAAGTCGCAGGCGCGGCTTGCTCGCACCAGGAGATCTGCATGAGCACCGAGCACCCTTCTCACCACCGCGAACCCCAGGCTCCGTGCATCGTGGCCGGACTGGCCACCCTCGGCGCGGCGGCCTGTCTTGCCGTGGTCGTGTGGACGACCTACTACGCGTTCGATCACGGCGGATTCGACCTGCACGCAGCCATCGTCGCGCCGGTCTCGGGAACCATTCTGTGAAAGGCACCGTCCGGCGCCATACCGAACGCCATCGCACCGCCCGGATCGGCTGGCTGCGCGCCGCGGTACTCGGCGCCAACGACGGCATCGTCTCCACCGCCAGCCTGATCGTCGGCGTAGCGGCGGCGCATGCGAGCCACGGCAGCATCGTCATGACCGGTGTGGCCGGCCTTGCTGCTGGTGCCATGTCGATGGCCGCCGGGGAGTACGTGTCGGTGCATTCGCAGGCCGACACCGAGAAGGCCGACCTGGCGCGAGAACGCGTCGAACTCGACGAGGACCCTGCGGCGGAGGTGCGCGAACTCACGGCGATCTACGTGGGCCGGGGCCTGCCGCACCCATTGGCCAGCCAAGTCGCGCAGGCGCTGATGGCGCACGATGCGCTGGGCGCCCATGCGCGCGACGAGCTCGGCATTTCCGAGGTCCTGAGCGCACGGCCGCTGCAGGCCGCGATGGCGTCGGCGGCGAGCTTCACGGTCGGCGCGGCGCTGCCGCTGGTCGTGGCCTGGTTCGCGGACGGCCCGTCCCTGGTCACCTGGGTGGCGGCGCTGTCGATCGTCTTTCTGGCCGTGCTCGGGGCGCTGGCCGCCCGCGCCGGGGGCGCGAAAGTCCTGCCGTCGGCATGGCGCGTCACGGTGTGGGGTGCGCTTGCGATGGGCGTCACCGCGGCGGCGGGCTCGCTCTTCTCGGGCGTGGCCTGATGGCTGTCCATAATCTATCGAGCGCGCTTCACCGGACCGCGCGGAGACACCGCCATGCGCTTGCTGATCGTTGAAGACGATGTTCTGCTCGGCGATGCCCTGGCCACGGGCCTGCGCCAGCGCGGCCATGTCGTCGACTGGTTCGGCGATGGCGCCCAGGCCGACGCGGCCCTCGCGGGCGCCGCGTTCGATGCCGTCGTGCTCGACCTCGGCCTGCCGCGCGGCGACGGCATGGTGTGGCTGCGGCGCTGGCGCGAACGCGGGCTCAAGCTGCCGCTGCTGATCCTCACGGCGCGCGACGGCATCGAGCAGCGCATCGAGGGGCTGGACGCCGGCGCCGACGACTACCTGGTCAAGCCCATCACCATCGATGAACTCGCGGCGCGGCTGCGCGCTCTGGTCCGCCGTTCTGCGGGGCAGGCGCAGGCGTCCTGGCAGCACGGCGCGCTGGAATACGACCCGGCCACCAAGGTCGTGCGATGGAAGGGCGCGAAGGTGGAACTCACGAGCCGCGAACTGGCCCTGCTCGAGGCCCTGCTCACCCAGTCGCAGCGGGTGCTGTCCAAGGCGCATCTGCTCGAGAAGCTCTACGACTGGAGCGGCGTCGAGCCCGAGAGCAATGCGCTCGAAGTCCACATCCATCACCTGCGCCGCAAGATCGACCCGAACATCGTGCGCACGGTGCGGGGCGTGGGCTACGCGCTGGGCTCCGGCGAGGCTGCGCCGTGAGCCTGCAGCGGCGGCTTCTGCTGTACCTGTTGATCTGCGCGCCACTGGTCTGGGGCGTGGCGCTGTACTTCTCCCTCAGTCGCGCGCGCACCGAGGTCAACGAACTCTTCGACGCGGAACTGATCCGCCTGGCGCGGCAGGTGCAGGCCACGTTGGGGCACGGGCTGGCGCGCGAGGCGGCACCGCTGCCGGCAGCACCGCGCGAGGGCGCCGTCGACGCCGGCGATGCCGATGTGCGCGACCTGGCGGTGGCCGTGTGGGACCGCAGCGGCCAGCTGATGATCTCCGACCGCGAAGGCGTTCAGCTGCCGTACCGCCCCGAGAGCGGCGGTTTCGTCGACGAGCAACTGGCCGGTGCTGCCTGGCGCGTGTACTACCTGCAGTCCTTCGACGGCCGCTGGCTGGTGGCTTCGGGCCAGCGCGTCTACGAGCGCGACGAACTGGTCTACGGCCTGACGGTCAGCCAGGTCGTGCCGTGGCTGCTGGTGCTGCCGATCCTGCTGGGCGTGATGGCCTGGGCCGTGCGTCGTGCGCTGTCGCCCATGGCCCGGCTGACGCGCGCGTTGCAGCGTCGCCCGGCCGGCGACCTGCAGCCGCTCGCCGAGAGCCGGGCGCCGGCCGAACTCAAGCCCTTGATCGGCGCCATGAACGGACTGTTCGCGCGCATCGAGCAGATGCTGGTGCGCGAGCGCCGCTTCACCGCCGATGCGGCGCACGAGCTGCGCACGCCGCTGGCCGTGCTGCGCGCCCAGTGGGACGTGGTGCAGCGTGCCGGCAGCCCGGCCGAGCGCGCGGCGGCCGAGGCCAAGTTCGGCATCGGCCTCGACCGCATGGGGCGGCTGGTCACGCAGATGCTGGCGCTGTCGCGTGTCGAATCCGGCACCGCGCCGGTCCTCGACGACGTGCGGTGGACGCCCGTCGTCGAGCAGGCGATGAGCGACTGCCTGGCCCTGGCCGAACGTCGCGGCATCGAGCTGGCCTGCGAATGGCCGCCGGCCGGCCGGCACCCGATGCCGTTGCTGGGCGACGAGCACCTGCTGGCCGTGCTGCTGCGCAACCTGCTGGACAACGCGGTGCGCTATGCGCCGGCCGGCAGCGCCGTGACGCTGCGCATCGGGCAGGACAGCATCGAGGTCGAGAACGCGGGCCCGCCGCTGTCCGCCGAGCAGCTCGCCCGTCTGGGCGAGCGCTTCTACCGGCCCGATGGCCAGCAGGAAGTGGGCAGCGGCCTGGGCGTGTCGATCGTGCGGCGCATCGCCGAACTGCATGGGCTCGAAACGGTGTTCGGCATGCGCGACGATGGCACCGGGGTGCGCGTGCTGCTGCGCTTCGACAGCACGCACCGTTGAGGGCAACGCTGCGCTACTTGGCCGCCTTGGCCTTGTCGAGCAGGGCCCGCGCTTCTTCGCGCCGGCCAGTGTCCGCGATCTGCCGGCCGGGCCGCGGCGGCGCCTGCAACGCCCGTTCGAGGTAAGTCACCGCCTCCTGCGGCTGCTTGGTCTCGACCAGGTATTCGCCGTAGAAGAAGTTCGGGTCGATGCCCTTCGGGTTGAGCGTGAGCGCCTTGGTCAGCAACTCCTTCGCCTTGGCCTTGTCGCCGAAGCCGACCGGCCAGCCCGGCACCTTGTAGTAGAGGACACCCAGGCTGTTGTAGGCCGAGCCTTCGAGCACGCTGCCATCGATGGCGATGGCGGATTCGTACAGCGCCTTGGCCTGCTTGACGAGGCCGAGCGCGCCGAGCCCGCCCTTCTCGCCGGCCCACGAGCTGACGATGATGCCCTCCCACACCAGTGGTTCGGGGCGGCCGGGGAAGGCCTCGCTCACCCTGTGCGCCTTGGCGGTGAGCGCCTCGAAGCCTTTCTCGCGTTCGGCGGCGGGGCTCTGGTAGCGGATCGCCTCCCAGTCGTGCTGCAGCCCGGCGACGGCGTCATCGACGGCAGCGGCGCGCACCGGCAGCGCAGCGAACAGCGCCAGGGTGGCCAGGCTGGCGGCGAGGCATCCGGCCAGCCGCCGGCGCGATCGGGAGCGCGGGGCGGACAGGGGCATGTGGAGGTCGGTCATCGTGGGGGTCATCGTTGTCTTCGTGGTGAGAATTCAGAGGGCGCCGCGCATCAGCGAATGGCTGTCGGCCTCGGCCGGTGCGTCGATCGGCAGGGTGCAATCCAGCAGCGGCGCGGCGGGTAGGGTGAGCGGTGGCAGGTTGTCGCGGTGCTTGCGGAACGACCCGTCGAGCAGCCCCGGCGCGATGCCGTTGATGCGCACTGCGAGGCTTTCCGGAAAGCCGAGAAAGCGTTCGGCCGCGCCGCTCTCGATCAACCGCAGCAGCGCCTGCGCGGCGACTTCCGGCGCGTCCATGGCCGTGCCGGTGGCCTTGTTGTAGCCGTCGACGGCGTCGCTGTTGAAAGCGGTGCGGGTGCTGCGCGGGCCGAGGTATTGCACGCCGACCGACGTCCCGATCAGTTCGCGCCGCAGCGATTCCGCGAAGCCGCGCAGGCCGAACTTGCTGGCGCTGTACACGCTGAAGCCCGGCAACCCGAGACGCCCAAGCACCGAGCCGACGAAGACGACGCGCGACTCGGTGCGGCTGCGCAGGTGTGGCAGCAGCGCCTGGGTCAGCAGCATGGGGGCGAAGAGATTCAAGTGCAGCACCTGCGCCATCTCGGTTGCGGCGAAGGCCTCGATGCGGCCGAAGGCGGGCACGCCAGCGTTGTGGACGAGCACGTTGCAGCCCCAGCCGGCCGCAACATCGCTGATGCCGCCGAGGCTGGACGTGCGCGTGAGGTCGGCGGCGTACCACTCGATGCTGGGCGGGGTCGGACCGGTGCAGGTGCGCGCCAGCGCCCGCGCCTGGGCAGCCAGCCGCGCCGGCGAGCGGCCCAGCAGCATGACCGAGGCGCCTGCGCCGACCAGCACGGACGCGGTCGCCTGGCCGATGCCGCCGGTGGCGCCGGTCAGCAGCACCCGTGCGTCCTTCGCCTTCATGCCGCGACCGCCCGGGCCGCGGTCGATGCCGCTGCGGGCACGGGCAGCGGCAGGCTGCGGAACACGTCGCCGTAGAGCCGGTAGAACGCCCGCGCCGCATGCACGATGTCGGCCTGGTCCGCCGGCGACTCGATCCGGTCCATCAGCAGCTCGAAGTGCGCCGTGTGCTCCTGGTCGAGCGTGCCGTGCGAACGCAGGTAGCTGAAGGCCGCATCCGGCAGGCCGAGCGGCTTCTGGATCTGGTCGGCGGCCATCAGGGCCAGCGAGACGCTGGTGCCTTCGAGCACATGCACCATGCCGAAGAAACCGAGCGAATTGTGCCGGGCGATGGTGTCGTAGGCATAGGCCACCATCACCTCCGTCGCGTGGCCGGGCATGCCGTTCCGCACCGCATCGGTATCGCCGCCGCAGGCACGGATGTCGTCGAGGATCCACAGGTCGTGGCCTTCTTCCTCCTCGATGTATTCGTCGAGCGGTCCGCTCAGCCACTGGTTGGCCGGCGAAAGGGCGGCCTGGCAGGCGTACAGGAGCGGCACCGTGTGGCGCACGTGGTGGTACGCCTCGCGCAGGAAGGCCAGGTAGCTCGGCAGCGAGACCTCGCCGCGCAGGCAGCCCTGGATGATGGGCGTGCCCAGCAGGCCCATGCGGGCGTCGGCGGTCTCTTCGACCAGGCGTGCGTAGAAAGTCATGAGGGCTCCAGGGTTCAAGGGGTGGGGCGCGATGCCGTCTCGAGGGCATCCGCGTGCAGTTGAAGGATGGCCGCGCGCTGCGGGCGGCCGTTGGCGGTGGCCAGCCCGGACGCGGCGCTGAAGTCGGCGCGGCCGCGCACCCAGCGTTCGATGCGTGCGTAGTCGGGCAGGGTGTCGTTGGCCGCATCGACGGCGGCCTGCAGGGCCGTCTCGGGCAGGTCGGGCCGCGTCGGCCACAGCACTGCGCGGAGGGCTGGTTCGCCGTCGCCGAACACCACCGCCTGCGCGATGGCGTTCTCGCTGCGCAGCGCCGTCTCGACCCATTCGGGCGACACGTTGCGGCCGAAGGCCGTGATCAGCACGTGCTTCTTGCGGCCCTGGATGTGCAGGAAGCCGTCGGCGTCGATCGTGCCCAGGTCGCCGGTCGGCCACCAGGCCGACGGCGCATGCGTGTTGCCCAGATAGCCGCTGAACAGGCTGCCGGCCACTTCGACTTCGCCGTCCGCGGCGATGCGCAACCGTGCATGCGGCAGCACACGCCCGGCACTGCCGGCCCGCGCCGCACCGGGCAGGTTCAACGTCTGCACCGAGGCGCCCTCGGACAGCCCGTAGCCTTCGTGCGCCGGGATGCCGACGGCCTGCGCTGCCTGCAGCAGCTTGGCGCCTACGGCCGCGCCGCCGACCGCCACCATGCGCAGCGACTCCGGTGCGCGTTGCCCGCTCTGCAGGAGGTGGCCGACCCAGGCGCGCAGCATCTGCGGCAGCAGGATGATGCTGTGCGGCTGCTGGGCCACCACCACGCCCTGGAACTGCGCGGCATCGAAGCTCGACGATCCGCGCAGGCCCAGCTGTTCCAGGGGCAGCACCACGCAGGTGGCGCCGCGCATCAGCGGCGCCATCAGGCCCGCGATGTTCTCCAGCAGCACTGCGAAGGGCAGGGCGCACAGGTGGCGCCGGATGTCCAGCGGGGCCATGGCCGCGACCAGGCCCTCGGCCACCTGCTGCATCGACGCGCCCGAGAGGCACACGCCCTTCGGCGCGCCGGTGGTGCCCGAGGTGAAGGTGATCTTGGACGTGCCGGCGGGCATCGGCACGGGGGCGCCCGGCAGCCGCAGCATCGCCAGGGGCTGCGCCGCGACGGCGATGTCGACCGTTGGCGCGCCGGCCCAGCGGGCCGCCAGTGCGGGCAGGGTCAGCAGCGTGTCGACGCCCGCGGCGCGCAGCGCATGGCCGATCTGTTCCGGCGTGAAGAAGACGGGCAGCGGCACGTGGACGATGCCCGCGGCTGCGGCCGCGAGATCCGCCACGACCCAGGCGGAGCCGTTGTCCATCAACGTGGCCAGCACCTGCGTGCGCTGCGCCATGAAGCGAGCGGCCAAGGCGTCGACTTCGGCCTGCAGCGCGTCGCGGTGCCAGGTGCGCGCGCCGTCGTCCAGCGCGGCGGTCGCGCCCAGTGGGGTCGTGTTCATCGTGTGCCTTTTGCCGTACCAGCCCGGCGCGCCATGTGGTGCAGGGCCTGGCCCAGGTGCCCGGCCAGGACGACCGGCCGGTGGTCGTAGTAGCTGCCCCAATCTGCCGCCTCCGCGCCGAGGGCCGCCGGGTCGGCCGTTCCGAGCGCCAGCGGCGTGACGCCGATGCGCACGAAGAGCTGCCGCAGCTCCGTCGTGAGGGTGCCGACGACCCACTGGAAGCCATGCATGGCCAGGTGCGGGCCGAGCAGCGCGATCAGGCGTCGCCCCTCACCGGAGCGCGACGCGGCCAGGTGGCCGACCTCGACCACGCTGCGGCGCGCCGGCTGGGCCACAGGCTGCGCGGCAAGCAGCGATTCGATCGGCGACGGCAGGTAGCGTTCGAGGAACAGCGGCGCATCGGCCGCGCTTCGATAGCCGGCCGCCGAGACGATCTCGCCATGGTCCTGAAGGCTCACCAGCACCGGCGCGAACTGCTGGACGCGGGCGCCGTAGCGCTGCGCGAAGATGTCTCGCACGAAGGCTTCGACCTCGGCACGCCGCGGGTCGTCCTGCCGGTGCACGACAAGCGCGGGCCGCTCGGCCGACGCCGCGCCGTCCGGTGGCAACGGGTCGCCTTCGCAGGGGGAAACAGTCATG
>CALRYR010000147.1:0-8840 GCA_943372425.1 Variovorax sp. YR752
CCCGAACGAAGCTCGACCTGCTCACGCAGACCGACTACCAGCAGCAAGAGCCACAACGAGAGAGATGGCCACGCTATGTCCGTCAACGCCAACGCTGAAGACAAAATTGATGAGACTACGAACTACCGGTAGTTCAATGGAGCCACCCCAAGGCCTGGCGCCCGGACGTCATCCGATCACACTTGCACTCGATGCGCGAGGTTGGGATCGGAGTCAGACCACGGTGCACAGCGCACCTCGCCCAAGCGCGCGCCGGTCAGCACGATTGGATCGTGCATCAGCTTAGCCGTCGTGTTCGGCGCCGACCGCGCTCGCTACGCCGCAATCCGGCCGTGGGATCTGGAAGAAATTTGTGTGGGTGCCGGATTTCTCGCGCGCGGGGCTGTGTCGTCAGTTCGCCCAGAACTTCCACCAGGGGCGCAGGTTGCGCATCTGCACCGGCCGCGTGTCCAGGTCGGCAGGGGCGGTATGGGCGACGTTGCGCGCGCCACGGCGCCGAAGTTCGGTCTCCAGCGCGTGTGCAACACCGCGTGCCGACCTGTCGCCGCGGAGCGCACGCTGGCGCCATTGCTGCGCTTGGAGCATCAGGTCGTCATCATTCAAATCACCGATCGCTGTCATGCGTCGATTGTGCCGTCGTCGGGAACCGTCGCCGTTGAGGACGTCGACCAGAACTCCCGGAGAACAGCGCCAAGCTACGGTTACGGGTCCGGTTCGCACGAGGCCTAAAGCAGGATGCGCTGGAGCGGTCAGCTCACAATTGCGAGATGCAACGCGGGGGACTGGATACGCATTTGCGTCAACGCAAGGACTTAGGCGCTGAAGCTGGTCGCCACGTGTAGCGCGACCGTTGCGGTCTAGGTGCCTGCACGGCACGCGCGAACCTGTTCGCGGTGCCGCGTCAAACCCACGTGCAGACTGGCTTCCGGGGGCACGACGTGCCGCGACCTTTTATCTTGCCCACCTAATCGGGGCTCCACTGTTGACCGACTTTCTCATGCGATTCTCCTTCACGACATCGTCGTCTGCACGTTGCAAACGCGCGCATGCGAGCACCTTGAAGTGCATGTGCGCGCACCATTGAATGCATCGCCGACTGCGCAGGATGCGCAGCCCGACCTGCCTCGGGATCGTGCGTTCGGGTGGTCGAGTGCCGGTGCGCCGGGCACACCTCCGCGCTCATCGAGGGCCTGGATTTGTCGCTGCACAAGCCTCTGGGCGGCAGCGCGAGTGGCCATCGAGGCGCATGTCGCCATCGGTCGGACGGGGCCGTGTCACAAGCACTCGAGCGTGGTCCGGTTGCGCGGCCACAGGCAAGATATCGAGCTTCCCGTCTTTCATGGTCTGCACCAACTCTCTCCAGTTCACGTCGGAACGCCTTGACCCTCGCGGGTGTTCAGTGGATGTCGCCAGCGCTGCAGGGAGTCTGCTGCGCCGATGTGCTGTGGACTGTCATTGGCCTGCTCCTGCAGGTGCACCGGCGATGACTAGATGGCCGTCCGGCATGGGCACCGCCGCCGTCGTCGCCAAGCGCCCCAGGTGCTTCTGAGCCTTCTTTCGGGCACGCTGGCTGGACTCCTCGGATGACGTGCCCGCACCACCGTCGTAGCAGGTGCCGTCGCTCCACATCGCGTGCATGATCACAGCCAGCTTGCGCGCCATGGCCACCGCCGCTTTGTGGTGGCAACTGCGCTTGGCGATCTGCAGACCCCAGCTTTTGACCTTGTCCTGTCCTCGGAAACGCTTGAGCAGCACGGTGGCCGCCTCGAACAGCGAACGGCGCACATCCGGATCGCCGGCCTTGCTGATGCGGCCCTGGATATCGATGGACGTGCCCGACTGCCATCGCCTGGACGTCAGCCCGAAGTACGCGGCGACGTCGCGCGAGCGCTTGAATCGCGACGGATCCTCCACCGCGGTGCGGAACGCCAGCGCCGTCACCGGCCCCACGCCGGGTATCGCCATGAAGCGCCGGCACAACTCGTCCTGGGCCACCTGCGTCACCACCAATTGGTGCAGGCGCAGGTACTCTTTCCACAGCGCCGCGCGGGCGGCGAGCATGCTGTCCATCAGCTCGGCCGTGAACGCATCGCCGGCCACCGCGGCGCGCACAGCCGCATCGAAGCTGGCGCGTCCGACCTGGTGCAGGCGGATGCCGAACGCCTTCAGGGAGTGGCGGATGGCGTTCTCCAGGTTCAGGAACTTGCGCTTGAGGTTGCGCCGGTGCGTGAGCAGCAGGCGCAGGCGGTAGCACGCCTCGCTCTTGATGTAAGCGCTCTTGTACCAGCCGGTGCGCACCAGGTGGGCGATGCCCAGCGCATCGGCCGCGTCGGTCTTGTTGCGCTGCGCCTTCAGCGCCGAACGCACATGCGTCGCCTCCAGGCAGACCATGGGCAGGCCCAGCGCGAGCAACTGCGGCTGCAGCCATGGCGACAATGCGCCAGCCTCATGCCCGACGCGGCGCAGTCGTCGCAGGAACGGCGCCAGGGCCGCGCGGATTGCCGCCGGCTCAGTCTCCACCGTAGTGCGCAAGATCACTTGACCATCACCATCGACCACGCAGATGGCTGTTTCCGTCACCGAGACATCTAGTCCACCGAAGTATTGCATCGCCGCTCTCCTGCTGCGTTGAACAGGCTGATC
Organism: Variovorax sp. YR752; assembly: GCA_943372425.1. GTDB lineage: Bacteria > Pseudomonadota > Gammaproteobacteria > Burkholderiales > Burkholderiaceae_C > Variovorax. Next base: position 2,644 of record CALRYR010000147.1, read on the forward strand.
AGTATGCGCAGCCGCGCCTGCGTCTGCACCACGTGCGGACGCACTCCGGCACTGCTGCGGCGCCCGATTGGGCGCGCTTGCCCCGATTACCGCAGCACAGTGCCTCCGCCCCCCCGCATCCGCTCCCGGCTCCGGCTTCCATACCGCCCATGCGCCAGCCGCGCACGGGGTGCGCAGCGCAGCCTGGAAGGCCGCGCGTGTGCAGCAGATGCTGCACGCTGACGCCGGGCTCCCTGCACGTCGGAGTGCGGGCGAAACACCGTTTCGGCCGCAGTTCGGCGGCATGGCTGGGGCTTGGTCGGACGCTGCATCGACACGCGAACGGTGCAGACTCGGCGCATGCGTGGACGCATTGCCGGCGACCGCTCGGACACAAGCGCAACGCAGCGACGGTATGCCGACGGTCGAGCCAATGAGAACGCCCTCATGGGGCGCTCCACGTCCACAGCGCCATCGCGATGCCGAGTACTGCAGATGCCTCGATGGGACCGAAGTAGCGGCTGTCGAACGATGCCGGATTCGTGTCGCTGAGCAGGAACAGTTCGTTCTCGGCAAGGCGGCGGCATTGCGCCCAGGGCGGTAGAGAGCGATGCGCGTCATCGTGCAACCGAGCATTTGCCACAGCTGCGCCATCGATGCGTACGACCTGATCGCGAACACACACTGACGGATGGTTGTGCACCAAGACCAGCGCCGCCGCATTGCGCGCCAGCGATTCCTTGACAACCTCCCGCGGATAGACCGACGCCCGGCTGACGGTGCCGCGGAACAGTTCGACGTATTCGATCAACCGGTTCTGCGCATCGAGCATCAACACCGCAGATACCTCGTGCTCCAGTGCCCCGAGCTTGATCCCCAGGAAGTCGCGCACCACCTTCGGCGACGACAGCACCTCGCGTCCCTTTAGCTGCTGGCCCAGCAGCCGCTGCGCGGCCTGCAGCACCTCGCCGGCATCGGCCGGCCGGTAGTCGCCCGCGACATCGCGAACCAGAAGAACAGAAGAATTGAAAGAGGAGAGATCGTGCGCCATCGTCGGCTCCGTGAATCGGGCGGGATCGCCCGGGACCGGCAGCAGCACGACGCAGCGCAGTGGTCAGGGTTCGAAAGACGGCCGCCAGGACGCAAGCGCTCAACCGCAGGGCAGGGCGCGCAGACCTTGACGACGAGAACGGCGTGATACGGTGAAGGGAGCAGCAAGACATCCGCCGCTACATGTCCGTTGCTGGATTGGCAAGCGAAGCGCGCAGCGCCGGTAGGCGTGGCGACTTTGAGTGTCATAAGACGTGGATCGCCGTGGCCTTCTCCCAGAAGGTCCGCTCGGCGCGCATCACCTGCGGCGTCGCACGGGAAACTCAACACCCCGCTGGTGCCGTCCTGGTGTGCGGGGATCTGCGCGCTAGTGGACAAGCCGCCGGCTGCTGGGCGAAGACTGGAAGTTTTCTCGGTCGGTTACGGATACAGCATGTGGGGGCTGCCCGCATAGCGCTGGGCTTCGGTCAGCTCCTGAGTTTTCAAGCCATACCCGCGCATCAGCCAGCGCGAGGTGCCGCCGGAGTCTCCGCCAACCTCTGCCCTTCCGTGGAGTGCCGTGCGATTGCTCAGGATAAGAAGGTCCCCAGGCTGCAGCACGACGTGCGTCGCGGCACCCGCACACGCCGCATTGAGCGCTTCGACGGCAGCTTCGCTGCCGTCACCGAGGGGATCGACATTGCTGTGGCTATAGCGGATCCAGGTCCCTTCGCCGGTTTCGAGCAGGACTTCGACGTCCACCTCGACCAGTTCTTCGCCGAGCACGCGTTTCGTGCCGGTGATGAAGGTCTTTTGCGAACGGACACTGAACTGGCGCTTCTTCAGCTCCGCCACCTGGTCAGGGGCCAGGGCGGCGACCAGGGCGGGAACCGGCATGACAATGGTCGGCACGCCATCGGGGTTACGCAGGGCCGCCAGGCAGACGACGTCCGGGGAGGGGGCGATGTTGGGAAACGTGGCCGACCTGTGGCCGCGCAAGGGAAAGCTCACGGCGTCGGTATGCCCGTGCATGCTTTTGCGGGACTTCACCGCGAACACGCCTTCTCCAGGCAACGTCACCAGGTTGACGAACAGTTCACCGCCGTTCTCGCTGCCATAGGAAACGGCCTCGAGTTTCAGGAGCCCGATGAACGTAAGCATGGCGGCGCGCGCTGCGATCGTGCCAAGGCAGGACGGGATCGGGGAAAAGGCCTCTGGCGTCGCGTCCAGCTCTTCCGGCTCGAAGACGCCTGCCAGCCTGACGAACCCGGCCTGGTGCAGGTAGGCCCACGGGTCGCCAAGGTCCGCGGGTTCGACGCGGCCCCGCACGGCCGCGGCCAGCGCCGGCGCCAACACGGCGGGGCTGGCCAACTCCGCGCAGGCGGCTTCCTGCCCGAGTGCAGCCACCCACTCAGAGACAACCTCCCTGATCGCGCCGGAAACCGTCAGTAGCTCCATGCCCAGGCGTTGATATATTGTTGATACGCGGCTATAGTAGCTCTAACTGGCACAAAGTCAATGGAGTGGTGATGGCAAATCGATTGTTGGACGACGAGGCGGCGTCGAAGGGCGTTGCTTTTCTCGATGAGTGGGTGAGGCTGCTGTCGGCCATAACTGCCCGGCCCACATTCGAATTTGACGAAAGCCGCCGCTTTGCCAAGTGCGCGGTGGTTATCCCGTCTCGGGGTCGGGTCGAAGGCGAGGGCGAATCAATTGAGGCAGCGACTGCGAGTCTGGCGCAAAAACTTCAGCACGTGATCTGGAGCGCAAGCACGAGCGGCCACTGGCCTGACGAATGGCACCAGCTTGCAAACTCCGTGCGGGTTTTGCGGAACCAACTGGTTCACGCGGATACCTCTCAAACTCTGAAGGAGACGACGGAGCGGATGACGACCAAGGAGCGCCAGGAGACGATCGGCGTTTCATGCAAACGCTCATTGCAGACATTCATTGCGGGCTGTGCGGCGCACAAAGGAGAGAGTGCTGCGCAGGTGGCAAGAATGCTTCTACACGATGGATTCGAGGAGTTTGAGGAGCGTACTCTGAATCACAGTGCGAGCCGTGTCTTTGCTGCCTTCCAGAAGGACTACGACCAGCTTGTTGGATCAGAAACGACTCAATGGATGGTGCGAACCAGTCCCAGTCTCTTCGTTCGAATTCGGCTCACCGCGAAAGAACATGGAAAGTCTGCCTCGCAACTAAGCGCCATGTGCATGGCCCACGCTTTGGTGAAGCAGCAAGTGACAGAGCTGGAGCTTGAGAAGGCTCAGGCGCAAGTGATGGCGATTCAGGGACCAGCAGTGAGAAAGTTGTCTGCCGAAATCGGGCTCGGAAAGAATAGTGCACTGCTCAGCGGGGTGTTGGCTGGGCGAACTGCGGCTCCGAGCAAAGTACTTCAGGCGCTATCCGACCGGCTCCATGTCGCCGCTCTTGCGCTTGCAGAGTCGTTCCGGCGTTCATTTGCGCACAGCACTGTGCCGGCCTTCAAAGCCGTGGAAGGAAAGCCTGTGGTAAATCCCGAGCCGCTTAGTTGGCCGGCGGCGGTGACGTCGCTGAAACTCAGTTCGTCTGAAACAGAAGCGCTTCTCGAATTGGCCGACTGAAAGACGCCATGAATGCGTTCGAACGTGCGATATCGGAGGCAGCACATCTGCGCGCGCGGCTGCTGGGCTCGTCCGTCCCCGCCAGAGCGACAGCTTCATTCCTCGTTGGAGTGGTGGAGGAAAAGCTCAATCTGCTGATTGAACGGGTCCCCGCGTCTTATAGCGAGTTGGGCGGCGGAAGCGCAGTGCTGAAGCGCAATGAGCGGGCCATCTATGTCGTGGACAACGTCGATGACGCGACGTTCGCCTACCTGGTTGCGCACGAACTTGGCCACTGGATTCTTGACGCCGATCTGCAACCGTTGACAGTGGCCTTTTTGAAAGAGCTCACCGGAGGCGGAACATCCCCCGCTGCGATCCAAGTTGAAGCCTATGGAGCGCGTGAGCGGCAAGAACTCCAGGCCAACGTTTTCGCCCGAGAGCTACTGCTGCCGAGGGAGGTGGCCAATCAGTTGTTTCATGCGGGTCTAGGGCCCGCCGAGACAGCTCGAGAGCTTGGTATCCCCAGTGAAATTGCTCGGCTTCAGTTCCTGGACGCCGTGCTCCTCCCGCCTGCCGTCCCGCCTCGGCCAAGCGTGCTCCACGCGCCGAGTCCAGACCAAGCTAACGCGGCGAAGGCTTCAGAGCGGTTCGCCAATGTGGTGGCAGGTCCAGGGACGGGAAAGACGTCCACCCTGGTCCATCGGGTGCGATACCTGGTCGAAGAGCAAGGCGTTCATCCAAGAAACATCCTCGTTCTGACGTTCACGAACAAGGCCGCATTTGAGTTGATCGAGCGGCTGCGCGCCGCCGGCATCCAAGGGGCATCGGAGATTTGGGCTGGAACTTTCCACGCTTTCGGGCTCGAATTCCTGCGGAAATACCACCAGAGATTTGAACTGCCGCAGGACGTGTTCGTGGCCGACCGGCTGAACGTGATGTCCATGCTGGTTCGTGCCCTTCCGCAAGCCGATCTGAAGCATTTCTCCCGACTGGAAGATCCGTATGACTGGCTGCAGCCGGTCATTACCGGAATCAAGCGTCTCAAGGAAGAACTGGTTACCCCGGAGATGTACAGCCAGCGGCTGCCGACGCTTGCGGCAGCGCAACCGGAAATCATTGCCAAGCGCGAGGACGTGGCGAAGCTCTACGCGCTTCACGAAGTCGAGCTGCGCCGGGCAGGGATGGTGGACTTTGTCGATCTGGTGGCTCTGCCCGCCACGGCGCTCCAGCAGGATCGGCAGCCTTTCGCCGAGTTGGTGGACGGCTTTCATCATGTTCTCGTCGACGAATACCAGGACGTGACCCAAGCCATGGTTGAGTTGGTCCGCCAGCTAGCCGTCAAGGCGCGAACCGTCTGGGTTGTGGGTGATGTCAGGCAGGCGATTCATCACTGGCGAGGCGCCTCCGTCAAGAGTCTGCTTCGATTTGAAAATACTTTCGTCACATCTGCAGCCGACGGTCGGACGGGAAAGTACTCCCTCGATGTGAATCGCCGGAGTTCCGCGGAGATCGTCGAGCTCGTGCAACAAGTTGGACGATTGCATGTTTTGCAGGAAAGTCTTCCCTTGGACCTGTACATGTCGTCCAAGGGGGAGAGCGGCGTTTTGCCGACGCTGATCACTTGCGGCATCAAGGCCGATGTGCCTGCGGCCGTGGTGGCTGGCATCAACGCCTGCGTCGATGCAGGTGTGCCGCTGGGCTCCCAAGCGGTATTGGCGAGGAAGGGCGCTGACATTGAGAAGCTGGCGCGTGCACTGGGTGAGGCTGGGATTCCCGCGCTGTACATCGGGGAGCTCTCGCAGCGTGCCGAGATCAAGAGGCTCCTGTGCCTTATGCAGCTCCTTGCGGAACGGCAGCCCTGGGGCTTGATCGGCCTGTACGGTGACCCGACCTACCGCATGGACCTTGCCGACGTCCGCACGCTGCTTACCGCGGCCAGCGCGGAGATGCGATGGCAGCGAGGACGATGGCTTCGCGACATCCCGCCGGGCCTGTCTGCCAGAGGCGTTGAGGTGGTGGGCATCCTCAATCGGTTGCTCGCCGCCGTCACGCGCTCGACCAAACCGTGGGACTTTGTCTGCGACATGCTTCTGGAGAAGAGACTCTTCCCGATCGACCCGGCGGATCGCAGCATTCCGGGGCAAGTGAGCAGGGTTGCACTCTGGCAGTTCGCCTACTCGGTGCGCAATGGCGATGGCGATGTGCGCGAAGCCCGCCTTTCTCGCTATCTCATGCGGCAACGACTTCGCCAGCGGATCGGCGACACCTATGTGGATCGGGAGCTGCCACCCGAAGCGCTGGCAATGGATGCGGTGCGCTTGCAAACCGTTCACGGCAGCAAGGGCCTGGAGTACGACGCGGTCCATGTGGGCTATGTCGAGGACGGCAGCTATGGCTCGGCGGCTCCCACTTGGGTTTCGCCGGACTCCATCCTGGACATTGTTCCGCCCGAGGCGCTTGGCAGTAGCGCCGCCGAATACGAGTTCGAAACAGCCGTCGAGCGGAACAACTTGCTTTACGTCGCTAGCTCCCGGGCACGAACCTACCTGCGCCTGTATGACGATGAAGAGTTTGGTGGCAACGACCGCGCCGAGCAGCTGGAAC